>URPI01000041.1 GCA_900549705.1 uncultured Eubacteriales bacterium | reverse complement strand
GGAAGTGGAGCAAAAAGACGGCTGAGACTCGCAGACGCAATTGCGCGGTGTTGCCTTAATGCGATTCCATTACTGGAGGTATCAGAAAGTCTCAGCAGGCCATGGGACGAAGCGGATGAGGTGTCCAGCGGCGACTTTGGCACCGGGAGGAGACTGAACCCAAAATCCAGTTCCCTTAATCGGCTTTCAGAGAATGGTTCGCTTCTTAACTTTTTGACGTTAATTATGGATGAAACAGCACGATTGTATCAATAACACACCCCAAAATCAGACAGTTTTCCGACGAGCCGGAAAACAACGCATATTTTTTTCATATCGCTTGTTTTTTTCGCGGAATCACGCTATAATGATAGAGAATATTTTTTGGAGAGGATCGTATGGCAAATAAAAATCAGGACTGGGACGATCTTGGAAGAAGCATTCAGGACATTGTGGACAGAGCCGTCAATGCCCGGGACTTTCAGAAGCTGAACCAGACGGTCAGTCAGGCCGTGGGCAAGGCCGTAGATATGGGAAGCGAAGCCGTCCGCAAGGCGATGGAAGCCGCCGCCCGTCCCACGACCCCGCCTGCCAGACCCGTTTACCGGGAGGTCGAGGCCACGGTCGTGGAGGAAAAGAAAGACCTTCCCGTGCTTTATGCCGGAACCGGCGGCGAGACTGCCGTAGGACTGGTGAAGATCGTAGGCGGCGGTCTGGCGCTGCTCACCGGGTTCATATCGCTTATTTCTCTGCTGGTCAGGCTGATCATGGGAATTGGTCTGGGAATCGCGTCTACCGTGATCACGGTTGGCGGCATCGTTGCCGGAACGTGGCTGATCGTCAGCGGCATCCGCAAGCTGGGATGGGTCAGCCGGTTCAAGATGTACAAAAGAACCCTTGGGGAGAGCACCCATTGCACGCTGGAGCGGCTGGCGCGGAGCGTTGGAAAGAACGTGAAGTTCGTCCGCAGAGAATTGCAGAAGATGATCAACAAGGGGCTGTTTCTGGAAGGGCATATGGACAGGGAGGAAACCTGCCTCATCACCAGCGACGAGACCTACCAGCATTATGAGCAGAGCCGTCTGGCTCTGGAAGAGCGTCAGCGGCAGGAAGCCGCCGCCAGCGCCCCGAAGGTGTCCAGCCCCCATGACCCACAGGTACAGGAGGTTCTGGATCGGGGCAACGCCTTCATCGCCCAGATACGCGCCTGCAACGACGCCATTCCCGGGGAGGAAATTTCTGAGAAAATCTCCCGGATGGAGCTGATTGTCCGCCGTATCTTTGAGCGGGCAGAGGCGCATCCGGAGGTGGTCCCCGACCTGAAGAAGCTGATGGACTACTACCTGCCCATGACGGTGAAACTTCTGAACGCCTACGCGGACATGGACGCCCAGCCCGTGCAGGGGGAAAACATTCAGGCTTCCAAGAAGGAAATTGAGGCCACGCTGGATACGCTGAATCTGGCCTTTGAGAAGCTGCTGGACGACCTGTTCCGGGATTCCGCCATGGACGTTTCCAGCGACATTTCCGTCCTCAACACCCTGCTCGCGCAGGAGGGACTGACGGAGGACGGCCTGTCCCAAGTGAAGAAACAGCAGACGCTGTAAGAAATAACCATATTACTGGAAGAGGAGATCAATTATGGACGCAGAATACAAAGATATGAACGAATCCGCCCCCATCCCCAGCCTGACTCTGGAGCCGGAGCTGGAAGATACGCCCAAGCTGGTCGTGGCCGAGGAGACGCAGTTACAGCAGACCAAGGTTGCCGAGCCGGTGCTGACGCCCCAGGAGCAGCAGATGGTGGATGATTTTGCCCAGAAGATCGACGTGGAGAACACCGCCCAGATCTTGCAGTACGGCGCGGGCACCCAGAAGAAGATGGCCGACTTCTCCGACGCTGCCCTCGCCAATGTGCGCACACAGGACTTGGGCGAGGTGGGCGACCTGATCGTCAACGTGGTGGGCGAGCTGAAAGGCTTCGACGCCGAGGAGGAAAAGGGCTTCCTTGGCTTCTTCCGCAAGCAGGCGAACAAGCTGGAGGTCATGAAGAGCCGCTACGCAAAGGCGGAGGTCAACGTAGAGAAGATCGGCGACGCCCTCCAGCAGCATCAGGTGCGGCTGCTGAAGGACTCCGCGATGCTGGATAAGATGTACGAGCAGAACCTTGCCTACTTCAAGGAGCTGACCATGTACATTCTGGCGGGCAAGAAGAAGCTCCAGGAGGTACGGGAAGGCAAGCTGAAAGAGCTGGAAGCCACGGCGCAGGCCACCGGACTTGCGGAGGACGCGCAGGCGGCAAAAGACCTGGCGGACAAGTGCAATCGGTTTGAGAAGAAGATCTATGATCTGGAGCTGACCCGCACCATTTCCATCCAGACCGCGCCCCAGATCCGCATGATCCAGAACAACGACAATGTGATGGTGGAGAAGATTCAGACCACGCTGATGAACACCATCCCCCTGTGGAAGAACCAGATGGTTCTGGCGCTGGGCATTGCCCATTCCAACGAGGCCGCCCAGGCGCAGCGTCAGGTCAACGACATCACCAACGCCCTGCTGAAACAGAACGCCGAGAAGCTGCACATGGCGTCCGTGGAGACCGCCAAGGAAGCCGAGCGGGCGCACCTGGCGCAACACCATCACCGGCGAGGCCGCCGCCAAGCTCACCCAGGCACTGAACTTCAACATTCCCCAGCGGTGGAGCATTGCCCATCTGTATCAGGCCATTTTGAACCGGGAGCCTCATGTGCAGCACATTGCCTACCTAACCACTCTGGCTGGCTTCCTCCATGTCACCCTGACCGGCGAGAAGGTCATGGGCATCGGCGAAGCCTCGGGAATGTTCCCCATTGATTCCGACACACTGGACTACAACCAGGAGATGGTGGAAGCCTTCGATGCCATCAGCGGGATGCCCTGGAAACTGCGGGACATTCTCCCCAAGGTGCTGTGCGCCGGAGACGATGCCGGAGTACTGACCGAGCGGGGCGCTCGATTCCTGGATCCGGCGGGTGACCTGACCCCCGGCATTCCCGTTGCACCCTGCGAGGGCGATGCCGGGACGGGCATGGTCGCCACCAACTCCGTGCGGGAGCGCACCGGCAATGTGTCCGCCGGTACCTCCGACTTTGCCATGATTGTCACTGACCACCCCCTGGGGGTCCACCGGGAGATCGACATGGTCACCACTCCTGCCGGTGCGCCGGTTGCCATGGTTCACTGCAACAACTGCACCTCCGACATCAACGCCTGGGTGAATCTGCTGAGTGAGTTTGCCCAGCTGATTGGCGCTCCCCAGGACAAGGGGACGCTGTTTACCAAGCTGTTCCGCAAGGCGCTGGAAGGGGACGCTGACTGCGGCGGTCTGGTGAGCTACAACTATTTTTCCGGCGAGGGTGTCACGGATCTGGATGAGGGTCGTCCCCTCTTTGCTCGCACCCCCAATGCCTCTTTCACCCTGGCAAATTTCATGCGTACTCACATTCTCTCGGCACTGGCAACCCTGAAAATCGGGCTGGATATTCTCACCGGTCAGGAGCAGGTGCAGGTGGACAAGCTCTACGGTCACGGCGGCTTCTTCAAGACCCCGGAGGTGGGGCAGCGGATGCTGTCTGCCGCCATTGGAGCACCGGTTTCCTGCATGGAGACCGCCGGAGAGGGCGGCCCCTATGGCATGGCGCTGCTGGCTGCCTACCGGGTACGCAAGGCACCGGGCGAGACGCTGGCAGACTACCTGGACAGCCGGGTATTTGCTGACGCTTCTTCCTCCACCCTGATGGCACAGCCGGAGGACATCGAGGGCTTCAATGCTTTCCTGAATCGCTACAAGGCCACCTTCCCGTCAGAAATTGCCGCCGTGGAGGGACTGCGATAACTCAAAAAACCGGGCTTCGCCGCTTTTTCACGGTGAAGCCCGGTATTTTTTTAATTATGTATCCCATTCCAGTCTGGGGACTGCATATGGGAGGCCGTATTCTGTTTGGTAAGTCACCCGATTTCCGACATACTGAAACCGACCGTTCTCCAAAGGACGGACAGTAACCTCATGAGCAAACAGGCAATCCATTTTCAGGTCTGTGGAAAGTGCTTCAACGGTCAGGGTTATTGTTCCGTCTGCATTTTTGGTATAAGCAGTTACTTCCGGTTCAAAGCTGTAATACCAAAGGAACACAAAATCGTCGGTCTCCAGCGTTCTGCATACATAGTAGTCACCACCGGAATGGTACTGTGCAAGACTCCGGAAGGTATCCAACGCAATGTTATAATACGGTAAAACAATTTCCTCAAACTCCGCCGCCGGAATGGCATACCCATGTTCTTCATCCAGATAGGAATACCCTTCGCCGGTAAACTCCGTTCCATAGTGAGAAAAATACAGGTTCTCGAACTGGTCATTGAAGCTTAAATTCCCCCAGTTTCCCTCTGACCAGTCAGTCAAAAACAAATTGGTGGCAATGTAGCCCACCGGGAAAATGTAATCTGCGGTCATATCGCACAGCTCCAAATCCGGCGGAGTCAGCCGGATCAGGGAGAAATCCGGATAATGCTTATCATCCGCCGGAAGAATGCGGTAAAAGAAATTATCCTTCTCCGTCAATTCCCAGTCTTTGATGTCATGCATTTCGTAGTACGGCTCTCCTCCGTCCAGCGGATAAATCATGCTGTATAGGAAATTCCCGGAAGCCTCACAGGTGAACAGCTGATACATGAGCTTGCCGGATTCTGCAATCTCAATGACCTCCTGCTGAACCTTTTCATGCCGCTGGGCAGCTTCCCAAAAGCTGTGAAACCGTGACGATGTCACAAGATAGCTGGGGTAACTGCCGTTCGTGTCCATGACATCAAGTCCTGCATCAATCAGCAGATTTTCGATTGCATCAATGCTGACTTGAGACAGTGCAGGTTCCTCCCAGAAAGTGGCAGAGGCCGTCTTTTCCGCCCCATCGTATAGTGAACGATACATCGCCGCGATTTCCCCGCACCGAGCCTCCAGCTGTCCTTGCATGGGGTCAGCGGCGGCAATCGCCCCATCGCCTTCTTCTGCGAGTGTTCCCACTTGCTGAGAATTTTTGCCGCAGGCAGTCAATCCAATGGCTAGAACGCAAAGAAATACGGCAATTCTACGGAATTTCATGTAATTCAACTCCTTTTTGGGCAAACTCCGTCAGGAGTTCCTCCGTGACAGGGATGATGCAAAAGCGCTCCCAATCCCCAATCGCAAAATAGGGATATACACCGATACCGTTTTTGTGAAACAGCACAGACGGGACGGAACCGACATCATACCATTCGTCACTGGAAAACACATTCTGATTTCCCAACGAAATAATCTCCGAGCAGACGGCAGAAACCGTCTCATCCGGCAAATCCGGGAAGAAAACACGCATTGTATAACCGCACATCTCCTGAAACAGGTGGTAGCCCGATTCCGTATAGCTATGCTCGTCGAAATTGACCGTGACTTCCTGGATGCAGTCGGCATTTGTTGGAACATAAACCGCAACGGTTGGCAACGAATGCACCTGTTCGTCCGGGGTGAAATAGAAATAATTCATCCGGTAGGCGGAATGAATGCCGGAATCCCGGTAATAGCACTGCCATTGAGCGGAGGGTGTGAAAAAATTGCGTCCATTGTCTTTTTGGAAAAGCGCATTATAGCAATCAATGTAATCATCTATCCCGATGCTGAAAACAAATTCACCATTGCGATTTTCCACGACCTCAAAAGATTCGTCATTCGGTTCGGAATATTCTATGCTGTATTCTGTCTCCAACCGGAAAGCATTTTCCGTGGGCGGCACAGTCTCGGAGGATGGGATGTTTTCATTTTGGGCAGACAAGCGGGAGCATCCTGCCAGCAGAATGCCTGTGAGCGCACAAACAGCTGTAATACGGGCACAGTGAATTGCTGAGATTCTCACAGTAGCGCACTCCCCCTTCGGCTTCAAAATAATTGATTAAAGCTGGTCCAGGGTTCTGGTGAAGGGTTCCAGGCAGTGATCCAGGAACCAATCCATTTCCTCCCGGTGCATATCCCGGAGCGCTTGCATGGTCATGGCGGCAGCAGAATCAAACTCGGTATTGCCTGCCTTCTGCTCCTCAATGCACTTGAGATAGGCCGAGAGCTTGTCCGCTCCCTTGACAAAAGGCTCCAGCTCCTTGTCATCCTCCAACACCAGATGCTCATAGCTGGGGCGCAGCTCCGGCGGCAGCATTTCCAGCAGACGGTTGCCTGCAATGTGCTCCACCTGCTTATAGGCATCCTTGATTTCCGCATTGTAATACTTGATGGGGGTGGGCATATCGCCGGTGAGAATCTCAGAGGCATCATGGAACAGTGCCGCCACGGCGCAGCGATCCGGCTCCGGGGTGGGCAGATGGAGAATGTCCCGGCGAATCAGCGCCAGGGCGTGCGCCAGCACCGCCACCTGGTGGCTGTGTTCCTGAATGTTTTCCGAAAAAGTATTACGCATCAGTCCCCAACGGGTGATATAGCGCATCCGCCCCATCAGGGCATAAAATTCATTTGCCATTATTTAGCTCCTTCATCATTTCTTCCAGCATGGCGGGCATCTGTGCGGGTGTCTCGCAGAAGCGGCTCTCCCCTGCCGCCTGAATTTCCGCTCTGTCCCGGAAGCCCCACAGGACGCTCAGGCAGGGCACGGCGGCATTGTGTGCCGTCAGCACATCCACCTCGCTGTCGCCCACATAGATACAGCGGTCAACGCCAATGTGCTCCATGGCAATGCGCACCATATCCGGCGACGGCTTGCGGGGGCAGCCGGGATGCTCCCCCTGGGCATAGATGCCGGGGAAATACTGGGCGCACAGCTTCTTGACGGCGGCATCCGGCTTGTTGGACACGATGGCCATGGGATATTTTTTCAGGGCGTACAGCGTTTCCATGATGCCGGGATAAGGAGCGGTTTTGATCTGGCAATGCTCCCGATAGTAGCTCTGGAAAGCTGCCAACGGCCTGCCAGTCCCGCCCCTGGGGCACAGACAGTTGCAGCAGCCGCCCGGCACCGTTGCCCACGAAGCGGCGTACCTCCTCCCGGCTGTGCCGGGGGTAGCTGAACACCTCCATGGTATGATTGACTGCGTCCATCAAATCATCCAGGGTATTCAGCAGAGTTCCGTCCAAATCAAACAAAATTCCGGTCATTATTGCATTCCTCGATTCTTTAACACGCGAATATCCTCCCCCACAAAAGTCAGGCGGACAAAATTTCCATGGAGCCGGGAGGCAATCTGGGGGGAATAGCGCCGGGCGATTTCATCCACATTCAGGTTGGTGGAAATGACCATGGGTTTATTGTAGAGAATGCGGTCGTTGAGGAGGCCATAGAGGGATGCCGTGACGAACTGGCCGGGCATTTCCGTGCCCAGGTCATCGAGAATCAGCAAATCACAGGTATTATACTTGACAATTTCCTTTTTGGCTTCCTCGCTGCCGCTAAACTTGGCCTGCTCCATTTTGGAAAACAGATGTCCGGCGGTTTCATACACCACGCTGTAGCCCCGGTCAGCCACCGCCCGGGCAATACAGGCAGAGAGAAAGGTCTTGCCCAGCCCCGTACCACCCACAAACAGGAGGTTGCCCGAATTGGCGGAGAAGGTAGTCGCGTATCGGCGGCAGTTCTGAAAATTCCGCTCCATGATGGTGCGGGGGCTGGCACCGTATTTGGTGTCGGTAAAATCAGAATAATAGTCCAGCCGGAACTGAGAGAAGCTCTCCTTGCCGCCAGTAAGGACAGCAAGCTCCTTCTTCTGCTCCTGACGGCACAGCTCCCGCAGGCACTCGCACATATTGGAGCCGATATAGCCCGTGCCGCCGCAGATTTCGCAGATGGGTGTCTCGTCCAGATACCCCTCCTCGAAATTCTCCCGCGCCAGAATTGCCCGCTCCTGCTGTAGCTCCAAATTCTGGATGCGGGCTTTTTCCAGCAGTTCCCGGCCATCGCTGCCCTGCAAAAAAGCCGCCTGGGCGGCCTGCGCCATGGTTCTGCGCAGGAGCATATCAATTTCCTTGATTCTGGGAACCCGGGCATAGGCCTCCGCCAGATGCTGACGGTTTTCGGATTCCCGGTCTTCCTTGGCCTGTGCCAGTCGGTTTCTGGCACGCTGCACCACTTCACTGCTGTATGGCATCTGTTATCCCTCCCGCAGAACGCGCTGGATGGCCTCCATCTCGGCCTCGCCCAGCTGACCGGAGGCACCCTTGGGGGGTGCTTTGGTATCGCCGTGATTCACGGCATCCACGGTGGTCAGGCCGGCCTTTGCCCAGCGCTGCAAAATCTTATTCATATACGCCCAATTGAGGCCGCCGGTATTCAGGCAAGTGCGCTCATAGGCCATGGCAATTACGCCGTCCTCAAAGCCCACCTCCATCCAGGCCGAAGCATACCGCTCCTCTGCCTGGGTCAGATAGCGCCCATGAATCTGCAAAATATCCATGATGCGCCGCAGCCGGAAGGCGCGGAAATTCTGGTTCTGGATGTAGGCGGAGGCTTCTTCCAGCGTGTCAATGCCGTTCTCCGCCCAATAGTAGGCCTCTTTTTCCACGGTACGCAGACTGGGGCGGCGCTCGGAACCCCGCTGGCGGGCGCGCTCACAGCAATAGCGCACCAGAAGCTGAATCACATCGGCGGACAGCCCCAGGTAGCGGGTAAAGCCCAGGATGATTTTCAGCTCCTCGGTATTCAGATTTCTGCCCAGCTGGCGCTGGATTTCTTCGTACAATCCCCGGAAAGAGGTGTCCCGTTCCACGGCATCCAGCACATCCTCCTCGGAATAAGCGGGGCGCTCCCCCAAAAGGATGGTGCTTTTCTTTTTCTCCGGCCACAGACCCAGCTGGCGCAGGGTTGCCGCCGCCACACTCAGGCGGGACTCGCTGATGCGCAGATTGGACTCCGCCTCCCCCGGCGTGTTTCCGCTGGTAATATACAGGTACAGCAACGCGGCATCGGGATTTGCCGCCCCCAACAGCTTGCGCACGCTTGGTTCATCGATTCTTACTTCTTCCGCAATCATTCTGATTTCCTCTTGTTCTATGTAATGCCAATGGGCACACCCATCCATTTTTCGACATTATATCACAGAAAGCAGCAAAGGACAACGTTTTTTTAATGACGATACAGGGTTTGTACCCATACGACACTTCCCTAACCCGGAAACGCCCGCTGCGTGGGCTCAGATAAGAGTGAATAATGAATAGACAATCGTGTTTATGACTGTTCCGCGGACGTTTCAGTTATTCACTTTTATCTCTTATCTATTATCTCGTGCAGGCACTTTTGTTTTAAGCTGTGTACTGAATAGTGCGCCCCAGCGGGTGCAAAATTATCGGGTGTGAGGTTTCTTGGGGATGGAAAAGGAAGTAAGAGTGAAAAGTGAATAGTGAATAAGTGTGCGTTGCCGGACATTACTTATTCCCCATTCACTATCACCTATTACTTAAAATGTGCCGGGGCCCGCCGCTGTTTCCAGCAGTGGGCCCCGGTAAGGAGAGGGAAATTATTCAACAGTGATGGTGGTGGTCAGATCGCCAACGGAGATGGTGTGCTCGCCGGCTTCCAGGGTCAGGGTGACGGAGATGACCCGGAACTGACCCTCGGCAACGCCGATGAACTTGGTGGCGGCAATTTCGCCGTCAACCAGAATCTCAGCGTCCAAAGAACCGGCACCGCCATTGTTCTTGGCAACGAAGTTGACCTCGAAGGGAACGCCGGCGTCAGCACCGTTGGAAGCAACATATCTGGTGGCCAGATTGCCGCGGCGGTCGGTGTACTCCTCGGAGGTGACCTTCTGGGGAACGGTCAGCAGGCTCAGCTCGATGTCAGCGGGAGCGCTGTAGCGGATGCCGTAGGAATCGGTGTACAGCACATCGCCCAGGTTATTGGGCATATCGATGTGAGGATTCTCCTTGGCCAGCATTGCCATGTACAGGCGGACGGCGTTGGTCACGCCGATGTCGTCCTGCAATTCGCCCCAGGACATGGTCTTTGCTTCCACCGTGCCCACTTCAAACAGAGTGGTGCCGGCGGGTTCCTTCTCGCCGAACAGCATCTGCATGACAACGGCGGGCTTGACATAGCGGTAGAAGGAACCGACGGAGGAGCCGTGGTCGGGGGTGTTGATGTAGGTCAGCTGTGCGAAGGCATTGGCAGCCAGCAGGTCAGCCTCGGTAGGCTCACCGGCGGAGTTGGTAGACTGAATCAGCACGATGAAGGGCTTCTCGGCGGCCTGGGCATCCTCCACCATGTAGGTGTAGGCATCATCAAAGGCAGTGACCTGGAAGATGCACACATCGGCGTCTTCCATCTTGTCGACCACGGTTGCGTAGTCAGCAAAGGCAGGAACGGTGGCATCGGTGATGTTGCCGTTGTTGGACTCAAAGTAAACCTTGATGCCCTTCTGGAGCGGCAGGACACCATCGTTCTTCAGCAGGATGGTGGACTCCACCATGACCCGCTCCTCCATCTCGATGATTTCGGGACGGCGGAAGGTATCGATTTCTTCGGTGCTCAGGGGGATGGGCTGCTCTGCCTTGTAAGCATCGGTGCCAATCATGTTCAGCAGGTTATTCCAGTCACGGTACTGGTTGTCAAACAGGCCATAGGCAAACTTGGTTTTCAGCACACGGCCAACATGAACATCCAGGTCTTCGGGAGTAACCAGACCTTCGTTGACGGCCTGGACAATCACGGCGGGACGGGCGGGCATGAACAGGCCGGCGTAAGCTTCATCGTTCAAGTCAGTGCCGGGCACGCCGCCGGAGCAGGAAATCATATCCACACCGGCGTTGAGAATCAGGGCGTAGCGCTCCACCAGGCTCAGGGGGGAGATGTCGGTGCCGTCCCGGAGAACACCAGTCTGAGTCATCAGGCGGGAGTCACCCAGAGGCCAGTCGAGGCACACAACGCCATCATAGCCCAGGTCGTTGCGGAGGATGTCATAGGTATCCTTGTCCATGTAACCCTGGACACCGGGGGTAACGCCAACGTTGTTGTTGGTCATGATGTACTGGGTGCCGGCATCAACGGCGGCCTTCCAGCCAATCATCCATGAGTCAATCAGGTTGGCAGGAGACTTGGCTGCTACATAGGAGTTACGGCCACCGCGGGCAATGAAGGAAGCCGTTGTCCTCATAGGCGCGGGTTTCGGCATCGGTCATGGTAGCGATGAACTCAGGGTCGTCACCATACCAGGAACCAATCTCATTGCCATAACCGTGGAAGGTCTGGTGATAGCCGATGGCAACGGATTCCTTGGAATACTCGGAAACCAGGTCATACAGCAGCTCGGGGTCATGGGCAACACCCAGTGCGTAGTGGGGCATATCAATCATGCCGCCCCAGGTATTGTAGGAGCGGTCGCCGGAGAAGGTTGCGGGGATGCCCAGGCGGGTATCTTCGGCGTAGCCCTGTAAGAGATTAAAGGTATCCAGCTGATCCTTCGGCGTACCGGTCAGTGCAGCGATAAAGGTATTAACGTACAAGTCCTGAATCTGATAGGCGGTAGGCTGGAAGGTCAGGCCGTTGTACTCAACCAGGGGTTCACGGGCGTTGAGTGCGGGGTGGTCAAGGGAAACAACAGAAGCACTTGCCTTGACACTGGCATCGCTGCCGCCGCCGCCAAATCCGGCAATGTCTGCGTTGAAGTCGGTAACGGTGGAGCCGTTCTGACCGGCCACGCAGGCAAACAGCAGGGCACCGGCCTTTTCGTCCAGGGTCATCTGGCTCAGCAGGTCAGTCACACGGGCATCAGCATCCTGCCTCCAGTCCTCGTAAACATCCAGGGTGCCATTCCCATTGAGGTCTTTGAAGTACAGGCCATCAGTTTGAATGAATTTGTCAGCAGAGTGGGCACTCAATGCAATCTGGTCTCCGCTGGCCTCGATATAGAAGAAGCCGGAGTCACTCTGCTTGATTGCGCTGTCAGCTGCAAATGAGGGAACGCACAGGGTACCTGTTAGCATTGCAATGGCTAATAATGATGCGATTTTCTTCTTCATAATTCACCTTTCTCCTTTTCTCAAATAAAAATGTCCTGTCCCGTAAATCTGTGCTTGGGAAAACAGCCTCCTTTCCGTTTTGTGTGGCACAACGGCCTCTTTTCACGTTTCATTTTAATGGGCTTTCTGATTTTTGGGTTATCAAAATTCAGTACAGCCACTTGAAAAAGCAAGCAATTATCTGCCATTCCGTAAAATTATGCACAAACAGCAGTAAAATATTGCACACATTTTCGGTTTCGTATCATATTTGTACAAACCATGTGCAAGGCATCCTTTGAAAAATTATACACTTTGCCAGTATCCATTGAGAGAAGGAAAAAGAGCATAAGAGAATCACAGCGGCAATGTGGGACATCTGCATTGCCGCTGTGATACGCAAGCTGGAAAACGTGCTGAGTGTGTGATATAATGAGACTGACAAATCTGAATTTGCGGAGGATGCTATGAGCGATTTTTCAATAAAAGATATGCTTGCAATGCAGCAGGCCCTACAGGAAAAATACAAGGACAAATGGGAAACGATCTGCCCCGAAGCCGGTAAGCATAAATTGTTGTGGATGCTTGGTGAAGTCGGAGAAGTCATTGACATCATTAAGAAAAACGGGGATAAAAAGACCGTTGCGGATTCAGCCGTGCGGCAGCAGCTTGTTGAGGAAATGGCAGATGTGCTCATGTATTACAACGATGTCCTTCTGTGTTATGGAATTCGTGAGCAGGAACTAAAGAAGACATATATCGCCAAGTTTGAAAAGAACATGACTCGCTGGTAAATTCCAGGTTTTCCTACCTATGGCAGCCTTTCAACAGGCTTCCATAGGCGCTTTTCTGGAAATTATCATTTGCAAAAATGAAATTCTTGGCAACAATATTATCAGGAGTATAGTAACGCGATTTATGATCATAAATGGGCGGCGTGGGAGAATAAAGGAGAATGGATAACCGCTGAGAGAAAGTCCCTTCCCTCGCCTTCAGGAGAAACAGTATTGGAATCTCTCTTGGAAGATATCAAGACTTCGCAATCTTTTTTCCGTGAACTGTAAGCAAAAACAGTCTAAAATCCATTAATTTGCTCGTCTGACACGCTGCCGTCCAGTGCAACGGTGATCCACTGCTCCTTGTTTAAATGATAAAACCCACAAACCCCCGCCGCAGAATTGCTCCGCAGCGGGGTTCGTTATATGACGGAACAGCCAAAAAGCCTGATTTCAAGCGGTTTTCGGGCAATCGAGTAGGAGGGGCTAACTAGCCCCGACCTCTCACACCACCGTGCGTACCGTTCGGTACAGGTTGGTTCAATCGCATAAGTGCAGAGGCTCGTACCGGTCAAGGATACTGTAGTATCCAGCCTGTGCGAGTCTTTCTTTCGAGATTGCCCGTTGCACATGGCCATTTCTTGCCATATGCCAGTAGGCTTTCCGGCAATTGCTTACCGCCCACGCCTGCCACTCTGGTATGCCCAGTTGAATCAGGCTCTTTGCTCTCTTTCTGGGCTTCTTCCATTGTTTCCAGATATAGCATCGGGACCTTCTGCGCAGCCATTCGTCCCACCTTTGCATCGTTGTCTTCATACTTGCAATCCCGAAGTAACCAAGCCAGCCCCGGATGTAAACCTATACCTTCTGCATCACGAATCGGACATTTCTGCCCTGACTGCGGGAAGTCAGCTCTTTCAGCTTTGCCTTGGCTTTCTTCAAGAACTTTGCGTGGGCCCGGACATATACGCCCTTTCGCCCCTTCCCTAGTGCAAAGCCCAAAAACTTAAAATTTCGGATTGAGAATACGCTGACAACCTTGCTCTTTTCCATGTTCATCTTGAGCTTCAATTTCCCCTCAAGATACCGCTGGGTACTTTCCAGAAGTCGCTCCGCCGCTCGCTTGCTCTTTGACAGAACCACAATATCATCCGCATAGCGGACGACCGGTACGCTCCGTCTTTCCATCTCCTTGTCATATTCGTTCAGGTAGATGTTGGCGAGCAGCGGGCTGAGCGGACCTCCCTAGGGAGAGCCTTCTTCTGTTTTCACCAGCAGACCGTTTTCCATAACTCCGGCTTTTAAGTATCGCTTAATCAGTTCAATAACCCGTTTGTCATGAACCCGTTTGTCATGGATGTTCTTTCGCAGAAGATTCATCAGCAATTCGTGATTCAGGGTA
>URPI01000040.1 GCA_900549705.1 uncultured Eubacteriales bacterium | reverse complement strand
TAGTCGACCCCTACAGACGGCGGGTGCGTTCATCCGGGTACTCGCGAAAATCCTTATGTTACGGGCGGATGCTATCCGCCCCTACAGGTGCGCACCTGCAAAATGCCTCCCCGGAGTTTCGGGGAGGCATTCTGAAATGGGGAGATTATGCGGCCTTCTTCGCAGCCTTTTTCTTTTTCAGCAGCCAGCGGACAACCACAGCCAGCTCAATTACAGCGGCAGCAGCGCAAACGCTGACATTGATGGTAGTAAAGAGTCGGGTCATGTTGTCCATGCCCTCCTCCTCCACAATGGCAGTGGGGTCAACATAATAGCCGCTGTTGCCCACGGTGTAGAGGATATTCTTGCAGGCCTGGCGCATTGCCAGCACCAGGGTTGCGGCACCGGTGTCCTCAAACTTGTTGCTTTCTGCCATGCCGTAGCCCAGCATCAGGTCGTTTCCGGCACGGACGGCAGCATCGGAAAGCTGATAGCCATAGGAACCGTTATAGTCGGAAATCACCGTGCCGACAAAGCCCCATTCACCCCGGAGCACATCGGTCAGCAGGTCACGGTTGCTGATGACGGGAACGGTGCCCAGCCAGTTGTAGGAGGTCATCACGCCCAGCACATAGTGATCATAGTCAAAGTTCTTGACCACAATCTCAAAGGGCTTCAGCACGTTCTCCCGGAAGTTCTGCTCGCTCATATAGGTCAGCAGGAAGGCGCAGCGGTTGGTCTCCTGGTCGTTGGCGGCAAAGTGCTTAATGAAGGCGTACACGCCCCACTGAGCAGCGCCGTTGACCTCGGCGGAAGCGAACTTGCCGGACAGCACGCCGTCCTCGGAATAATACTCGAAGTTACGTCCGGAGAAGGCAGTGCGGTGCAGGTTCATGGCAGGGCCGTACCAGCCATAGTTCTTGGCGTTGGCGAATTCCTGACCCATGGCAGAGCCGATTTCCTCGGCCAGCTCCTTGTTCCAGGTCTGTGCCATCATCACCTCGGTGGGGAACTGGGTGCCCATGGTGTGGGTCACATAGTTGGATAGGCCGGCAGGGCCGTCGCAGTCAGAGGTAGCAACCTTACCAACGGAGGAAATGGCCGCGGTCTTCCAGCCGCCCTCGTTGATGAGCTTTACCATATCCTCCAGGCTCAGCTGGTCAAGCAGCTGCTCCCACAGGGGGTCATCGTAGCTCTTGCCGGTGAGATCCGCCAGCTTCAGGCCGTTGTTTGCGCCCAGGGTAGGCATCACATCGTCGGGGTTATCGTGCTTGGCAGGCTTATACCTGGCAACGGAGATTGCTTCGATTGCCTTGGAGGTTTCCTTGGTCATGGCAAAATCCGTATGGACGGCGGTCACGGTTTCGTAATTGGCAAAGCCGTCCTTCCGGGACAGATACTGCATTCCGGCATCCACATAGTCAAAGCGGTTGGTTGCTGCAACTTTATCGGAGGGACGACCGCCTTCACTGTAATCCACGTCAGCGCTGATTTCAAAGTCCTTGGAATCCAGGACGGTGTGGGAATCAGAACGGATGGAGATATTGTAAGTGCCCGCCTCCAGGATGTAGCCGCCGCTGGCGGTTTTCAGGCAGGTGGAATCATAGGAGGCCAAATCCTCCAGGGGAACGGTAATGGTAATCTTCTGGGAAGCGCCGGGCTTCAGCATATCGGTCTTTTCAAAGTCCACCAGATTGACAGAGGCCTTTTCAATGCCGCCGTTGGTGTAAGGAGGCGTGAAGTACAGCTCCACGACATCCTTGCCCTCCACATCGCCGGTGTTCTTCACGGTGACTTCCACGGTGAGGGAGTCATCATTCTGCTTGAAGCCGGTGATTTCCTGGGTAAAGCTGGTGTAGCTCAAGCCGTAGCCGAAGGGATACTGGACATACTCGTTATAATCAATCAGCCCCTCCTCTGCGGCGGTCTCATAGAACTTGTAGCCCATGTAGATGCCCTCCACATAATCGGTGAAGGAGAACACGCCCTGGAAGCTCAGATCATTCCGGCCAACCTTTTTGATGAGGTCGCCGGTTTCGGTGTAGATGTGATTGCCGGAGTTGCCGGAGTGGTTGTAAGTAGGAGCTTTGGTCAGGTCTTTCAGATAGGTATCCACGGTCTTGCCGGAGGGGTTGACCGTACCGTTCAGAATCTTACCAAGGGCGGTCATGCCGGTGGTGCCAGTGCCGGGAACCAGCAGGACAGCTCCGATGTTGTCATATTTATCAACCCAATCCAGCTCCATGGCATTATTGGCATTGACAATTACGATAACATCTTTAAAATGGGAGCAAACCATGTCAACTAGGTCTTCCTCGGTGCGGGACAGCTCCAGATAGTGCTCGCCCGGCTCGAAGTCGTCATAGTCGCCATTGTTTTTGTAGGTACCGGCGGTGTAGCCGTAGTTCCCTTTGAACTTGGTGTCCACCACATCGGTCTTTGCCACGTCATAGGTGCCGTGGATGACGGCGTTCATGTCGGTGGGCAGGTCGGCGTTCTCGCCGCCGCTGCGGCCAATGACCACCACGGCGGTGTCGGAGAAGGCGGTGGCGGTGCTGAGCATTTCATCGGTGTAAGCGGCGCGGGTGGGTTCGGGCAGCGTCCAATCCTGGCTGTTCATGGAAATGGTGGGACGCTCCTTGCAGTATTCCAGGTAAAGCTTTGTCAGGTCGTCGTTCATCTCAAATCCGGCATCCCGCAGGGACAGCAGCATACTGGTGGGCTGCATGGCATCACCGGCATTGCCGGAGCCTGTACCGGCATAGACGGGGTACACGGAAGCCCAGCCAAACACATTGAGCTTGTTGTCCTCCGCCGCCAGGGGGAGCAGGCCGTTGTTCTTCACCAGAACCATGCCCTCGTCACCCACCTTGGCGATGACCTCTTTGGAGTTGCCCACCACGTCGTCGGACATCTCTGCCTTGGAGGCATTCAGAAAGCCGGACACAATGGAGTTCATGGGGCCATAGCAAATGAGGTTGACCACCAGCAGCACCACCAGCACCCAGGCAATGGCGGCAGTCCAGCGGATCACATGGCGATTGCCCTTCTTGGCGCAATGGGCAACAACCATCACCACAATCATGGCAAGCAGGGAACCCAGAATCACATAAATATAAGTGCTCAGGGAGGTTAAATAGCTGGCAACGTCCGCTGCACTGGCACCGAAGTTCACCAGCAGAGGGGTTACCAAATCAATAATCAGTTGAATCATGATTTTATCCTCAAATCAAGTAGTCGGAAAGATGGAATGCGGAGAGCAGAGACACGCTCTGCTCTCCGCAAAGGGGGAAAAGAATGAATGCTAATTACTGAGCGTAGTGGAACTGCATATTCTCAACGTTGGTCAGAGGTGCAGCGGAGTAAGTAGCAACACGCTCGTCATTGATGACACCGGACCAGTTCAGACCGTAAGCGAAGTCATAGGTGTTGCCGTTGGCATCCACATAGCACTCCAGGTCTCTGGACACGTCTTCCATCTCCTGCTCAACGGCCTTCATGGAAGCGGGCTGCTGCTGGCACAGCAGGGCGGAGGGCTCCACCTTACCGGCAATCAGCTCAACAGCTGCATCGTCGGAAACACTGCCATAGCGGTAGAAGACAACGTCGGCCAGAGGCTCGACCTCGCTCCAGACCATCGCGCCGGACTTGTTGGCAGACATCACAACCACAATGGGAGCTTCCAGGTTCATTGCCTTGATGGCTTCCAGCTTCTCCAGGTGGGAGATATTGGCATCATTGCCTGCGGTCTTGTTCCAGTAGGACAGGTTCTGCTTGCGGGAGGAGGTCTGCATGGTGTAGCCATCGCTGAAGGTGACAATCTTCACCTCGCCGCCGATGGAGGGGTTGCGGGCACCGGCTGCGGTGTAGGGCTTGTACTGGAGGCTGGGAGCAGTGTACATACCGTACTCCTCATCATTGCTCTCATCGTAATTGGCATCAACAGTGGAAGCGGTGTAGGGGCCAGTCATGGGCACGATAACCAGGTCAACCTTCGCCAGCTCCTCCGCAGAGGGAGCGGTAATGTCGCTGAGCTGCAATTCGGCAGTGCCGTCGGGGGCGGTGCCGGTAGGCGCACCGATGGTATCGGTGATGACGTTGTAGTACTTTTCCAGAGCGGCCAAGCTCATGCCGGGCTTTGCGGAAGCAGGCGTGTACTTGCCGCTCCAGGAATTGGTAGCGCCAGCAGTGAACACAGCGGGAACGTAAACGGTCAGCTTCTCCTCGGAAGCGGTGTTGTCCTTGATGGTGCCGTCGTTCTTCAGCAGAACCATGGCCTTCTTCTGGGTCTCAATGCCGTAGGCCAGGGACTCAGCAGTGCAGTTGGTCTCCATCACCTTCTCGGTGGAGCAGTAGGGGTTATCGAACAGACCCAGACGCATGGAAGCGATGACGTTCTTGTAAGCGCAGGTACGCATCAGCTCCAGGGCTTCTTCTTCGCCGTGGTCTTCCGCCAGCAGCTCCCAGCCTTCAACCATCTCATCGACGCCGTTGAAGCCGCCCATCTGGTTCATGCCCAGCTCAATCAGGCGCTCGGCACGCTCGGGAGTGGTGTAATCCTTCCAGCCCCAGGAGCCGTTGCCGCCGGAGACGGGAACCCAGTCGGAGATGATGTAGCCATCCCAGCCGGCTTCCTTCAGCAGGTCGTACTTGTAGGAGGAGAAAGCGCCGCCGTAATAGTCTTCGCCCTCATAGTAGAGCTTGTTCACCAGGTCGGCATTGACGGAGTAGTTCATCATCACGCCGCCGGCAACACCGGTGACGCTGTGGGTCAGCTTGAAAGCGCCGTCCACAAAGGGAATCAGCTGTGCTTCAAAGTTGTGGCCGGGGTAAACAGAGAACTCGGAGGAGTGGTCATCACGACCGCCTTCCTGAGCGCCAGCGCCAACCCAGTGCTTCATGATGGTCATCACGGAATCTTCGCCCCAGCCCAGGTCGGTGCCGTCCTCGGCCCAAGTGGACTGCATACCGGAAACGAAGCCCTCGGCAATGTCGCGGGACAGAGCGGGGTCTTCACCGTAGGTGCCGCCGCCGCGCTGCATCAGAGGAGAGGAAGCAACGTCAACCTGGGGTCCCAGCATCATGGTGACACCGGCTGCACGGTACTGCTTGGAATACTCCTTGCCGACTGCCACAGCCAGCTCAGGGTCAAAGGTGGAAGCCAGGGACAGGGTCTGCACAATGCCGGACTGACCATTGGGGTCGATGGAGACCATGGCGGGCAAGCCATAGGGCAGCTCCTCACACAGCTCCTGAATCAAGTTAACCCACTTGGCGTGCTTGACATTGGCTTCCTGGTTGCTGCCCAGGTTGCGGGTAACGCCGCCGCGGCCGCCGCCCATGATATATTCCATACCCTTGGCGTTGGTCTCGGTGCTGCGGAAGGTATCGCGGTCATCGGTGAAGGTGCCCCAACCGCCGTGAGTCAGGTAAGGAGCAATTTCTTCGCCGCTCATCTGGTTGACCAGGTCATGGGCACGGGTTTCGTAGCTTTCACGCCAGTCTTCGTAGACATCCAGCTCGCCATCCTTGTCCAGGTCCTTAAAAGCAAAGCCGTCAACCTCCAGCAGCTTGACACCGGAAGTCTTGGAGTAACCCAGGGTCTTGCCGCCCTCATTGGTGACCAGCATCCAGCCGTCGGCAGTCTCGGTTTCGGTCCACTTTGCGCCGTCAGCCTTGACACCCTGCACACCGGCAGAGAGAACCATGGCGGCAGCCAGCATCGCGGAGAGCACTCTGTTTGTTCTTTTCATTCGTGTTTTCTCCTTTCAAATTTCGCTTTTGCAGGGGGACAACCCGTGCTTGCGGAATTATCATATCGCAGCTTCGTCAAGCTGTCAGCTTTTTTACGCGAATTGTATTTTCATTTCGTGAATTGTAAACAAAACCGCAATCAATATGCTATACTGTTTAATGGTAAGATATGCTCTTTTATGGAAGGACTGACAATATAATGCACTTAATCGCTTTGATCGAAGACAGCCCGGCGGAGGCTGAACTGATTCAGGAGTACTGCAAACGCTTCTGCGCAGAAAATTCCGTGAATATTGACGTAAAGTGGTTTCCCAAAGGAGAAACTTTTCTGCGAGATTACCAACCCATTTATGACCTGGTGCTGATGGACATCAATTTGCCCGTCCTGAACGGAATGGACACCGCCGCCCGGCTGCGGCGGCTGGATTCCTCGGTGGCACTTATCTTTATCACCAGCATGGCGCGCTACGCCATCCGGGGATATGAGGTGGAAGCCATGGACTTTTTGCTCAAGCCCGTTTCCTACCCCATGTTCAGTGCCCGCATTCAGCGCGCCCTGCGCAAAAGCAGCCAGGAGCAGCCCCAAACCCTCCTGATCAATATGTCCGATGGCGTTTACCGCATTGCCTCCACCCGGATTAAATATGTAGAGGTCACCGACCATTACCTGGTGTACCACACCACCGAGGGTAACCTGAATACTTATGGCAAGCTCAAGGATGTGGAGGAAAAGCTGGACAAGACCCAGTTCATCCGCTGCAACCGGTGCTATCTGGTGAACCTGGCCTACGTCCGCGCCATTCGGGGCAACACCCTGGTGGTGGATGGGGACGAGCTGCAAATCAGCCGTCCCAAGCGGACGGCAGTCATGGAGGCGCTCAACGATTATCTGGGAGGCAGCGTATGAAGCTATACATGACGCTGCAGGCTGGGCTGGCATTCACCGGAGAGTTTTACTTCTACCTGATTACCGCCACGCTGCTGTTCCTTGTCCAGCAGAAGCGGCGGCGCTGGATGCCGGTGCGCTTTTTCCTGATTGTAGCCGTTGCGGTAAGCTCCATGCTCTATATGGAATGCGCCATGTACCCCAACCATGAGCGCAATGCGCTTATCTATTCCAACGCCCTGTTTTTTATGTGGCTGATGGGCTATTCCTGCTTTGAAATCAGCAGCAGTGAAGCGCTGTTCTGCACCCTGGCGGGCTACGGCGTTCAATTCTTAGGGTCGATGGTGCGGGAATGTGTCCACGCCCTTTTCCCTGCCTCCCTGTCGGTGGACACTGTTTTGTTTCTCGTCACTGCAATCATCTATCTGGTATACTATATGACTTATGGCCGCCATTTGCAGCGAGGGCAGAATTTTGACCTGCGGCAAAGCCATCTGCTGGCGCTTTCCTGTGTGGTGGTAGCCGTTGAAATCGTCATTTGCTACTGGATGCGGTGGCAATGGCGTGCCAGCGGCGACTGGCTGTATATGCTGTGCGACTCCATTTTGCTGGTTGTCTCCACCGTCTGCATTCTGACCATGCAGTTTAACATCATGCTGCGCCACAACCTGGAACACGAAATGGAAATCATCACCCAGATGTGGATGAAGGATCAAGAGCAATACCGCATCTCCAGCGACACCATCGACCAGATTAACCGGAAGTGCCACGATATGCGCCACCAGATTCGCTCCATCGGCAGCAGCGCCAAGGTGGATGCCAATGCCCTGAAAGAAATGGAGCAGGCCATTCACATCTATGATTCCATGTTCCAGACCGGCTCCCGGGCGCTGGACGTGATTCTCACAGAAAAGAGCATGGCCTGCCAGGAGAGCGGCATTACCGTCAACTGCATTGCCGATGGCAGCGCGTTAAGCTTCATGGAGGATTCCGACATCTATTCTCTGTTCGGGAATCTCTTGGAAAACTCCATCAACGCCGTGAAGGCGTTGGATGCCAGCCTGCGCACCATCGACCTGTCCATCCGCCGCCACGATGAGCTGTTGTCCATCAGCACCCGCAACTTCTATGAAGGAACAATCACCATGGAAAATGGCCGCCCCGTCACCTCCGGCGACCCCCGGTATCACGGCTTCGGCACCAAGAGCGTGGCAGCCATCGTCAGCAAATACGGCGGCGCCGTCTCCTTCCGTGCCCAAAGCGGCACCTTCTCGGTCAATATGCTCTTCCCCCTGAAAAGGAAAGAGGAATGATACAAACCTCCGGTTCCGCACCGCGCTCTGTGTCGGGTCGACTGCCAGTCGACCCCCACAGCTCGAGTGGGGAAGCCGGTTCCATTCATCCAACCGCGCCCCCCTCAGCTTCGCGCCGTTCGTCGCACCGCTGCTGCACAGGTCGACATTTTTTGTCAACCTGTGCTTTTTTTCGTGAGAATGCACTTCCAATTTGTTCAAAATATGCTATAATAAAAATCGCAGTACCCGGGAAGGAGAGGTCTTTGTGCTTCGGATTGCAATCATTGACAACGATATGGATGCCGCGAAACAGATGGAGGCCTTTATCCACCGCTACGCCCAGACCGAAGGACTGGCAGTTTCCGTCGCTGCCTTTGACCGGGCGGATAAGTTCCTATCCCGTTATGAACCGATTTATGACATCATTTTTATGGAAATCGAGCTGCCCGGTCTGGACGGCATGGAGGCTGCCCGGCGGCTGCGGCGGAAGGACAGCGATGTGGTGCTGGTGTTCGTCACCGCCTTTGCCCGCCATGCCATCCGCGGATACGAGGTGGACGCACTGGACTTTGTGCTCAAACCCCTGAGCTTCTACGCCTTCTCCGTGAAGCTGGAACGCTCCATTCAGCGAATCCGAACGCGCACCGGCATCCAGATTGCCCTGAAAACCTCCGACGGCATCCACCGCCTGGAAATCAGCCAGATTTACTATCTGGAAACCAGAAGCCGGATGCTCTACTACCACACCTCCTCCGGCGTTTATTCCGTCCGGAGCAGTCTGCAAAGCGCCGAGCAGGAGCTGGGCGGCTATTCCTTTGCCAAGTGCAACCAATGCTATCTGGTGAATTTACAGTATGTCACCGATATGCGGGACGAGTATGTGATGGTAGCTGACACCAAGCTGGAAATCAGCCGACGAAACCGGAAGTCATTTATGGACGCGGTGATTGCGCATATTGGAGGAACTCGATAATGGAAAATCAGCGGCTTATCTTTATTCTGGTCAATGCAATAACCATTTTCTGCGCCGGACTGGCCTTCACTCAGCCCCTGCGGAAGCGCTCCCAATGGCTGCTGTGGATGCCGTTGTGCTTTGCCCTGTGCCTGGGCAGTTCTTTTTTCTACTTTACCTGCACCGGAAGCTGGATGATTGCAGGAAATATCATTCAGTATCTCAGCCTGGTGTTCCTGGTGGAGCGATTTACCAGAATGTCCCTGGAGGGGGATTGCTACTGCGCCGTGTGGGCTTCCGTTACAGGCGAGGCAATTTATGAAATTTTTCTGTGCCTGTCCCAGCCGTTTCCGCGGATGACCTCCTCCGCCCTATGGATTGGCGGAAGCTATCTGGTACTGGCAGCAGGGGTGCTGGTGCTGCTGAACCGGACACTGGCAAGAATGATGCCCCAAAAAGACATCTATCAGATTGGCCCCCGGCAGCTTCTCAGCGCTCTGGTGCTGGGCGGCGCATTTTCCGTGCTGAACTGCTTCCTGCGGGCAACGGATGTGCTCCGCTCCAACCTGCTGCTGGTGCTGCTGGTATGCCAGTTTTACTGCGTCTCCCTGCAATATTTGCAGACGGAGCTGTTCAAAAAAAGCCAGATGCGCCAGGACATGGAAGCCCTGAATCTGCTGTACAGCCGGGAAAAGCAGCAATACGAAACCGTCCGCCAGAACATGGAGATGGTCAACCGCAAATGTGAGGAGCTTGACCGGATGATTGAGAAAATGCAGCAGTACCTCTCCCCCGAGCTGCTGCACGATATGGAAAGCACCATGACCGATGCCATGCACGCCTGCGACACCGTGGTAAAAAGCGGCAACAGCGTGCTGGACACGGTACTGGCCGAAAAAAAGCTGCTGGCCGAGGCCAAGCACATCCCCATCAGCTGTGTGGCTGACGGCAAGCTGCTGGACTTCATGGAAGTGGTGGACATTTACGCCCTGTTTTCTAACGCCTTGGACAACGCCATTGAGGCTGCCGCCAAGCTGCCCGACCCCAGCCAGCGGATGATTGACGTGCTGGTGCATGAATCCCAGAATTTTGTGGTCATCAACATCTCCAATCCCCTGAAGGATCCCCTGGAGTTTGAGGAAGACCTGCCGGTAACCACCAAGCGCAAGGGCAGCCACGGCTATGGGCTGAAGGTGCTGCGCCGAGCCATTGAAAAATATCACGGGGTCTTCACCGTGGACACCTCCGGTGGGATGTTCACACTGCGGATTTTGATTCCCCTGCCCAAGAAATAGGCATCTGCGGCGCGAAGCGCCCTTGCCTCTCCCTCTGGGAGCGGAGAGGGTGTCGTGCGTATTTTTGTAGTGCTTCCATAGTTCGTAGCGCACCCCCTCAGTCAGCCCGTTCGGGCTGCCAGCTCCCCCAGAGGTGGAGCCGAGGGCGCTTCGCGCCGTTCCATTCAACGGACAGCTCACTCCCGTAACGTTCGGGCGGATGCTATCCGCCCCTACAAGAGCGTCTCTCATTGTGCAATTAGCACAATTTTGAGCATTCATTTTTGACACGCAAACGCCGAATGTGCAGGAATCAAAACCACATTTCGCAAAAGGTTGAAACCCAGGCTATCTTGACATATTCTATCTATACAAGCAGGATATTTTTATAGGCACACACAACCCCCTGTGCCTATTGAATGTAAAATTAAAATCAGGAGGTCGTCATGCGAAAAGAGCTTTGCATCAACGAAGACTGGCAGTTCCAGTACCACGACAACACCATTCTCCCAGTAAACCTTCCCCACACCTGGAATAACCTGGATGGCCAGGACGGTGGCAATGACTACTGGAGAGGTACTTGCGTTTACCGGAAAAACTTCCCCCTTCCCGCCTTTGGTGCGGAGGAATGCGTTTACCTGGATTTTGCCGGTGTCAACGCTTCCGCAACTGTGACTCTCAACGGCACCCAGGTCTGCACCCACGACGGCGGCTATTCCACCTTCCGCTGTGAAATTACCCAGCTTTTGAAGGAAATCAACCAGCTGGAAGTAGCCGTGGACAACTCCAAGAATGACCGTGTCTACCCCCAGAAGGCGGACTTCACCTTCTACGGCGGCATTTACCGGGACGTGAAGCTGATTATCGTCCCCAAAGCGCATTTCGACCTTGATTATCTCGGCTCCTGCGGCATCCGGGTCACCGCCACCCCCGATGGCGACAAGGCCACCGTCCGGGTGGAAAGCCGCACCACCGGCGGCCAGGTGCAGATTGCCCTGGTGGACGCAGCAGGCAAGACCGTTGCCACCGGCGAGGGCACCGATGCCACCATGACCATTGAAAATGCCCACCGCTGGAACGGCGTGGCAGATCCCTATCTCTACACCGCCCAGTGCCGCCTGATGGAAGACGGCAAGGTGCTGGACAATCTGGACATCCCCTTCGGTGTCCGCTCCTTCCGGGTTGACCCCAAGCAGGGCTTCTTCCTCAACGAAAAGCCCTATCCCCTCCACGGTGTCAGCCGTCACCAGGATCGCAAGGGTCTGGGCAACGCCATCACCCGCCAGATGCACGACGAGGACATGGCGCTGATTGCGGAAATGGGCTGCAACACCGTGCGCCTTGCCCACTATCAGCACGACCAGTATTTCTATGACCTGTGCGACCGCTACGGCATGGTGGTATGGGCAGAGATTCCCTATATCAGTGAGCATATGCCCAATGGCCGGGAGGATACCATCAGCCAGGCCAAGGAGCTGGTGGAGCAGAACTACAACCATGCCAGCATCGTATGCTGGGGCGTGTCCAACGAGATTACCATCTCCACCAAGGACAAAAAGGATATGCTGGACAATCACCACGTCATCAACGACCTGTATCACCAGATGGATCCCACCCGCTTCACCACCCTGGCCTGCTATGCCATGTGCGGCCCCTTCAATCGGTCGGCACACATCACCGATGTGGTCAGCTGGAACCTGTACCTGGGCTGGTATGTGCCCGGTTGCTTCCTGAATGACCTGTGGATTGGTTTCTTCCACCTGTGCTTCCCCAAGCGCCCCCTGGGCTACAGCGAATACGGCGCAGAGGGTATGCCCAACCTCCATTCCGAGCATCCCCGCAGAAATGACCACACCGAGGAATATCAGGCCAAGTATCACGAGTTCATGCTCCGCTGCTTCCGCCGTCATCCCTATATGTGGTCCACCCATGTGTGGAATATGTTCGACTTTGCTGCCGATGCCCGTGACCAGGGCGGTGAGCCGGGCATGAACCACAAGGGTCTGGTGACCTTCGACCGCAAGACCAAGAAGGACAGCTTCTATCTGTACAAGGCCTGGTGGAGCAGCGATCCCTTTGTGCACATCTGCTCCAAGCGCTTCCAGCAGCGGGCAAAGAAGACCATCACCGTGAAGGTCTACAGCAACCAGCCCTCCGTGACCCTGAAGGTCAATGGCAAGGAGCTGGCAACCAGCCAGGGCAAGGATCATGTGTTCACCTTCCGGGTTCCCGTGGAGGGCGAAGTCAAGGTGGAGGCCGTGGCGAGCAAGTGCCGCGACAAGGCCGTGTTCACCCATGTGGACGCCCCCAACCCTGACTACAAGCTGAAGAAGTCCAAAAATCAACAGGCATCCAATTGGGTGGATGCTTAAATATGAAGGAGGAAATTTCCATGGCAAACAAACCCGAAGCCGCGAAGGACGGCGTGAACCGTGCCAAGCTCTATCAGCTGGCATTGTTTCCCCTGAATAACGGCGCAACCAACGTCTATTTCGTTCTGATTCTCTCGTATGTGGCGCAGTTCGGTTCCAGCATTCTGGAGCTGGGTCTGTACGCATCCGTCATGGTGACCGTCATGCGGGTGTTTGACGCCATCACTGACCCCATCATCGGCGCGCTGATGGATCGCACCAGCACCAAGTTCGGCAAATTCCGTCCCTTCATGGTCATCGGCAGCGTGATTATGGCAATCTCCGTGGTGTGCCTGTACTGCCTGACCCCCCTGATCCCCGCCTCCATGAAGGCCATGCGCTACATCGTCTTCACTCTGGTATATGCTGTCTGGGTCATCGGCTACACCTTCCAGACCAGCTGCACCCGCGCCGGTCAGACCGTTCTGACCAACGACCCCAAGCAGCGCCCCCTGTTCACCATCTTCAACACCGTCGGCTCCATGCTGGGCATGGGCGTGATGCAGTTCCTGATTCCCCTGATTAAGAACACCCTGAACGTCTATGACGAGGCCGGTGCGCTGATTACCTCCGGCTATGCCCGTCCCGAGCTGTACCGCATCATCACCCCTGTGGGCATCGGCGTTTCCGTGCTGCTGACCATCCTGGCCATCATCGGCATTGCCGAAAAGGATCGCCCCGAGTACTACGGCATCGGCGGTGCCAAGCAGGAGAAGGTCAAGCTGTCCGAGTATGCTGCCATCATCAAGAGCAACAAGCCCATGCAGCGGCTGATGGTTGCCGGTGCAGGCTGCAAGCTGGCTCTGGCCATCGCCACCAATACCACCGTGCTGCTGGCGCTGTACGGCATTATGATGGGCAACTACGACAGCCTGTATCTGCCCATGATGATTCTGGGCTATGTGTTTGCCGTGCCCTTCTTCCTGCTGTCCGTCAACACCTCCCAGAAGCTGGGGCAGAAGGCATCCCTCACCCGCTATGTCACCGTGGCACTCGTCTGCTATGTGGGCGTGCTGGCGCTGCTGCTTGTCTCCAATGTGAATAATCCCGCAACCATGCTGGCCTTCCCCTTCAACGGCGGCAGCAGCATCAACCTGTACACCGTCGCCTTCATTCTGTTCTTCGGCGTGGGCTACGGCGCTTACTATGCAACTGCCGATATGCCCATCCCCATGGTGGCTGACTGCTCCGACTACGAAACCTATCGCTCCGGCAAGTACATCCCCGGCATCATGGGCACCCTGTTCTCCCTGGTGGACAAGCTGATTTCCTCCCTGGCACAGACCCTGGTTGCCTTCATCTTCCTGCTGTGCGCCGGTCTCAAGGATCTGCCCACCGACAGCACCCCCTACTCCGGCGGCATCAAGGTGGCTGTTATCATCATGTTCTGCGTGATTCCCATGCTGGCCTGGGCAGCAACCCTGTGGGCCATGAAGGGCTACAGCCTGACCGGTGCCCGCATGAAGGAAATCCAGGAAGTCAATGCCCAGCGTAAGCAGGCCATTGCCCAGGGCATGAGCCTGGAAGAAGCCATGGAGAAGTACAAGTAAGCGGCAGTGCGTCCCCCCGTTGCCCCCTCTGGGGGAAATGTCGCCGCAGCGACAAAGGGGGTGTGGTGCGTATGTTGTACCGCACCCCCTCAGTCAGCCCGTTCGGGCTGA
>URPI01000039.1 GCA_900549705.1 uncultured Eubacteriales bacterium | reverse complement strand
GGGGCGCAAGCGCGCGCTGGCCGCCGGCGCACGCCCCGGCCAGATACCGATTGTAGGGGTGGTAACTGCCGGGTTGCCCATCCTGGCGCTGGAAAATCAGGAGGGAACCATGGCTTGGGATGACCCCGGCTGCTTTGCCCTGCGGGTGCGGGGTGACAGCATGAAAAATGCGGGCATCCTCAGCGGTGACAAGGTAGTTGTGCGCCCCCAGTCCACCGCCGATGACGGCCAGATTGTTGTGGCACGCCTGGGGGACGAGGCAACCGTTAAGCGGCTGCGCCGCCGTCACGGCGAAATCTGGCTGATGCCGGAAAACGAAGCCTATTCCCCCATCAATGGCAGCGACTGTGAAATCATTGGTATCGTCAAGGCTGTGGTGCGGGAATATTAAGGGCGGTTCGCTATCCGCAGGCTGCGCAGTCGAGCGGTTGGTTAAGCGAGATAAGCGCGTAACGTATGTCCCCCCAATACTGGGTGTCCAGAAAACTGGATACCTATCCGTATTGGGGGGACATATTATATGTATTGGGGTACGTTTTTACAGGGGGGCCTGTTTGATTTTGGCATATCGTCTGGGGTATGCCGTGGGAGTATGTGCCACTTTTCTCAGCACAATCAGGGCGTGATTGGTGCCGTCCACCGGGAACTCCCGGACATCTTCCAGCTTCAGGCCCAGCTTCTTGACGGCATTGCCGCACTCCTCCAGCTCCTCCCGGGCTGCCATGCCCTTCATGGCGATGACCCTGCCGCCCACCTTCACATAGGGGGCGGTCAGTTCCAGGAGAATGTTCAGCCGCGCAACCGCCCGGCTGGTGGCGATGTCATAGCTCTCCCGCCGGTCTGCCACCGCTTCCTCTGCCCGGGCGGTGATGCAGGTGGCTTTCACGCCCAGCTGGGGCAGAATTTCTTCCAGCCAGTGAACCCGTTTCCCCAGGCTGTCCAGCAGGGTCACGTCCAGCTCCGGGCAGCCGATGGCCAGGGGCACGCCGGGGAATCCCGCGCCGCAGCCCACGTCAATGAGCTTCTTCCCGGCAAAATCGCCGGAAGTAAGCACAGTCAGGCTGTCCAGCAGATGCAGCTTGGCAACCTGGCCAGGCTCGGTAATGGCGGTAAGGTTCATCACCTGATTCTGCTGAATCACGGCGTTTCCAAAATCGCACAGGGTTTGCTTCTGGGCTTCGCTCAGTGTCAGCCCCAAAGCGGGCAGCCCCGCGGTCAGGGTTTGCATCATTTCATCCATATCAGTACTGCTCCCTTGCGTTGACGATCCCGGTCAAATCCACCTGGGTTTCATCGTAGGGGTCGAACAGGCTCTCCTCCACGGTAATAGAGGGGAGCACAATCTCCTGGATGTGCCAGTTCACCAGCAAATCGCACACCTGGCCATAAGAGGCAATGCCTGCGGTTTCGCCGCTGGCCTTGAGGTAGGCATCGTTGATGGTATCGGCAATATTGGTGGCAAATGCATCCCGGTGACTGCTGAAGAAATCATCATACTGCTCCAAATCATGGCGCAGGTTGGCGCTTACATTGTTATTGATGCGGGTTGCCTCGCTGGCCGCCTCCATCACCAGCTGAGGGTCAATGGAAGTGGACTTGCCCACGCTGACCAAGGCATTGTAGCAGTAGCGGTAAGCCATGAAGTAGGCGGAATACTGGAACTGCCGGTTGGCGTTGAAGGAGCAAGCCAGGAATGCTGCAAAATTGGCATCCTGCTCCGAGGCAATGCACATCCGGTGCGCCATTTCGTGGCACATGGTAAATGGCAACACAACATCGGGAATCTGGGGATTCACCGCCGCTTCACCGGTCAGGGGGAATGTAAAGCCGGTGATACCCATGCTGGTGTACATATCCGCCCAGCCCAGCTTCTTCACCGGCAGGGTGGAACCGGCGAACACGGGGTAGGAGCGGTTATAGGTCAGATACTGGAAGCCGGAGCCTGCGCGGCTGGCCAGAATATCAAAATCCTCAAAGACCGCATCGCCATAGGCATCCCGGCTGACTTGGTCAGCCATGGCGTTGGCCTGCCGCTGATAATACTCGGTTGCTTCCACAATTTCATCCAACGTGCTGCCGCCCACCTGCATCCGCATATCTTCTGACAGAGAACCGGCGTAATAGTTCATGCCATAGATCATGGTATGGAGCATAAACACAAAGCTGCCCGCAGCCAGCACCCAGCCAAACCACTGGAACAGATTTTTCTTTGTGATGATAACCACCACCAGCGCTGCAACCACAATCACCAGCAGGGCTACGGCCAGCAGCTGCCAGATGAGGAAATCCGCCTGACTGCTCCACTGCGCCAAGGATTGCTCCAGGGTGCGGATGACGTAGGGATAGACCATATCCACCAGTGCGGAAAATTTTTGCCCGTACTGGGACAAAACGTAGGTGATTCCGGCAAAAATCGCTGCCGTCAAATAACCTCGTAAATTCTTCAATGAATAACCTCCTGACTTTTCACACGTTTTGGAGTAAAACGGTATACATACACAGGATAGTATAACACATTTCCTTTGGAATGTCTCTAACTTTTTTATGAATTTATTTTATGACGCTACGGAGCGTGTACGGGTACGGGCGTTCCCTGACCCGCCCGGTAACGACACGCTCATAAACCGAAAGCTTCCGACCCGGGTGTGGGCATATGCGCCGCCCCATCATCATTTGCAAATTGTTTACGCACGCTATCGTCGTGATAATTATAACTTAGCTATTGACAATCACGTGACCATATGATATTATCATCTCACGATGGCAACACAAGGAGGGATCCCGATGCAGTGGACAATTCCCGGCACGGTACTGCAAGCGGACGAGCAGGACGCAGAACACATTGAAGCCATTTTCCAGCCAATGTTCCTGGCGGGCGGCATGGTGCTCAGTCAGGTAGCCATCATCACCGGACTGGAACCATACATTATTCAGAACTGGGTCAAACGGGGCTTTTTGTCTCCCCCGCAGAACAAGCGCTACACCCTGCGGCAGCTGTGCCGCATTCTCATTATCAATACGCTCAAGGGCGTGCTCCCCATGGATCGCATCTGCGGGATGCTTGGCTACATCAACGGTATCCTCAGTGACGAGAGCGACGACATCATCGATGACTCCGTTCTCTATTTTATGTTCGTTCGTCTGGTGTCCCGTGCAAAGGAGCTTGAACGCGCCGACCACTGGGAATCTGCCATTGAGGCCGTACTGGCGGATTATCAGGAGCCATGCCCCGGCGCACGGGAGCGCATTGCAAAGGTGCTGCGCATTATGGTTGTCGGCCATATTTCCTCCCGCATGAAGCAGGAGGCCGAGATGTTGTTAGCCGAGCTGGCATAGGGCAGAGCGCTCTTGCAGCCCGCATCAGAATGTGTTTCACGTGAAACATACAACAATATTATAAGGAGAGATATACAACATGGAACAGGATGGATTCTATCACTATCAAAGTCCGGGGCAGGCAGAGCCTCCCAAGCCCCAAAAGAAAAAGCCCAGCTTTCACTTTCCCGGCAAAACCATTGCCCTTGTCATCATCGCCCTTGCGGTTCTTCTGGTGGCTCAAAGCTGCTTCTACACCGTGGACGACAAGCAGCAGGCCGTGGTCACTACCTTCGGCAAAGTCACCGGCGTGACAGATGCAGGCGTTCACTTCCGCCTTCCTTTGGGCATCCAGCAGGTGGAAAAGGTAGACGTGAATGTATACCAAAAAATTGAGCTGGGCTATTCCACCAAGAAAAACGGTTACGATGTGGATGGCAGCGAAAGCACCATGATTACAGGCGACTACAACATCGTCAACGTGGATTTCTTCATTGAATATAAGATTTCTGACCCGGTGCAATACCTCTATTCCTCCAATCAGCCGGAGCTGATTCTGCGGAACCTGATTCAAAGCCAGGTGCGCAACGTGGTTGGCTCCTCCACAGTGGATGCCGTGCTGACCGACGGCAAGGAAAGCATCCAGATGCAGGTGCGGGATTTGGTCACTGAAATTCTGGCGGATTACAAAATCGGTCTGAGCCTGGTGGATGTCAAGATTCAGGATGCCGAGCCTCCCACAACCGAGGTCGTGGAAGCCTTCAAGGCGGTTGAAACCGCCAAGCAGAAGGCAGAAACCGTGATTAACGATGCAAAGGCCTATCAAAACGCCCAGCTGCCCAAGGCACAGGCACAGGCAGACCAGCTGGTGCAGAACGCAGAATACCTGAAGCAGAAGCGCATCAACGAGGCCACCGAGCAGGTTGCCATGTTCAACGCCCGCTACGCCGAGTATGCCCGCGACCCGCAAATCACCCGCTCTCGGATGTACTATGAAGCCATTTCCAACATTCTCCCCGGGGTAAAACTTTATATCAACACCGGCAGCGGCAGCAATATGCAAATGCTGCTCCCCCTGGAGAGCCTGATTCAGAATGCAGGAGGCATCGATAATCATGAGTAAGAAAGCATGGATTTCCGTTGGCGTGGCGGCAGCCATTCTGGCAGTGGTTCTCTTTGCGGGAACCTTTACGGTTGCCGAGGATGAATACGCCTGCACCGTCCGTTTCTCCAAAATCATCAATGTGACCAGCGAGGCCGGTCTTCACTTCAAGCTCCCCTTCCTGGATACCATCACCTATTTCACCAAAGCCACCCAGCTATACGACATCCCCCCTTCCGAGGTGCTCACCCGGGACAAGCAGAATATGACCGTGGACTGCTATATTCTTTGGTCCATTGAGGATCCCAAGCAGTTCTATAAAACCCTGGGCACCCGCGCCAATGCCGAGGAGCGGCTGGACAGCTTGACTTATAATGAGCTGAAAACCATCATGGGCACCCTGGCACAGTCCGACATCATCAATATGGAGGACGGTGCCAAGCGGAACGATATTTACGAAAGCATCTCCTCGGACGTTGACCGGCTGGCAAAAACCTACGGCATTCGGGTGGAGGATGTAAAAATCAAACAGTTTGACTTGCCGGAGTCCAACCTGAACGCCGTTTACAGCCGCATGATTTCCGAGCGAAACCAGATGGCGGAAAAATACACTGCCGATGGCAATTACGAAGCCTCCATCATCCGCAATGATGTGGATAAGCAGGTGAACATCATCGTTTCCGATGCCGAGGCCAAAGCCGCCGCATTGGTAGCCGAGGGCGAAGGCGAATATATGCGGATGCTGGCAGCCGCCTATGACAGCGATGACAAAAAGGCATTCTATGAATTTACCCTGGCGCTGGATGCACTGAAAAGCAGCCTGACGGGCAGCGAAAAAACCGTCATTCTGGATGCCGATTCCGATTTGGCTAAAATTCTCGCCGGAAACAATTAACCGTTTTCCCATACCCGCCTTTTCCCGAAAAGGCGGGTATTTTTTGCATCTTGACGAAATCCTCCCCGGATATTCTTCGGAAATCATGAAAAAGCCTCTTTACGAATTGTATAAAATGTAGTAAAATAAGCTACAAACGCGGTAAAGGGGGTGCAATGGATGAAATGCCTGAAATGTGGGCGGGAAACGGATCAGACATTCTGTGCAGACTGCCGGGCTGAAATGGAGAAATACCCGGTAAAACCCGGGACAATCATCCTGCTTCCCAAGGAGCGCACCCCCATTCAGAAACCTTCCCCCCGCCATGCGCGACCCTCGCTGGAATCCGTGGTCAAGGCGCAAAAGAAAACCATTCGCCGCATGGGGCGCGCAATTGTTATTCTGCTGGTATTGATGGCTGTGATGACCGTCTTTCTGGTTTGTCTGCTCAATAATGACCAGCAGATTCCCCTTGGCAAAAATTATTCAACCATTACCAGGCCTGTAACGGAAACCACCGAGCAGACAGAAGAAACCCTTCCGCCGGAACCAGTCGTCACCGCCCCATCCGCTGCACCTATCCGGCATACTGCTGCCGTGCAGCCGTCCGAAACAGGCAAATAAAATGTTTCACGTGAAACATTAAAAAGGGAGAGAAGAAATGGGTACCATTATTGCAGTCGTGAATCAGAAGGGCGGCGTGGGGAAAACCACCACCGCTGTCAACCTGGCTGCCGCGCTTGGCGACTTGGGGCTGCGGGTGCTGGTTTGCGACTTTGACCCCCAGGCAAACGCGACCTCCGGCTTCGGCATTGACAAGCGCAAGGTCAAGCACACCAGCTACGGCCTGATTATCGAGGAAACCACCGCCGCCGAGGCCATTGTACACACCGACTTTTGCGATGTTATCCCCTCCTCTGCCGACTTGGCCGGCGCGGGGGTGGAGCTGATTGGCATGGAGCATCGGGAAAAGCAGCTGCGCAAGGCGCTGGAGGAAGTGCGGAATAACTACGATGTCATTTTTATTGACTGCCCCCCTTCCCTGGAAATGCTGACCCTCAATGGCCTGATTGCCGCCGACGGCATTATGATTCCCGTTCAGTGTGAGTATTACGCACTGGAGGGACTGAGCGACCTGATGGCAACCCTGCGTTCCGTCAAGCGGAAGCTCAACCAGACACTGGACATTTTCGGCGTGGTTCTGACCATGTTCGATGGAAGAACCAATTTTTCCACACAGGTTGCCCAGGAGGTGCGCCGTCACTTCCCCGGCAAGGTATTCACCACCGTCATTCCCCGCAATGTCCGCCTGGCGGAAGCCCCCAGCCACGGCCTGCCCGTCACCGCATATGACCGCAGCAGCCGCGGCGCTGTGGCCTACCGGGAACTAGCACAGGAAGTGGCCGCAAAATTGAAACGATAAGGAAAGGAGCAGGACAGATGGCATCACAAAAAGGCTTAGGCAGAGGCCTTGGCGCGTTGCTGGGGGATTTTTCCGACACCACTGCCGAGGACAGCGCCTTTAAGCAGCTGCCCCTGCACCGGGTGGAGCCAAACCCCGACCAGCCCCGTCAGGATTTTAATGAGGAGGAGCTGCAATCTCTGGCAGAATCCATCCGCGTTCATGGCGTGATTCAGCCCCTCACCGTCCGGGAAACCGGCGACGGGTATTATCAGATTATTGCGGGGGAACGCCGCTGGCGCGCCTCCCGCCTGGCAGGACTTACTGAGATTCCCGCCCTTGTCATCGAGGCAGATGACAAAACCGCCAAGGAGTTGGCGCTGATTGAAAACTTGCAGCGGCAAGACCTGAACAGCGTGGAAGAAGCCCTGGGCTACCAGTCCCTGATGGATGATTTCGGCCTGACCCAAGAGGAGGCTGCCGAACGGGTGGGCAAGTCCCGTTCTGCTGTGGCCAACGCCCTGCGTCTGCTGACACTGGACGAAAAGGTGCTGGAGATGATTCGCGTCGGCTCCATCACTGCCGGGCACGCCCGGGCAATTCTAATGCTGAAATCCGAAAAAAAACAGGTAGAAGCCGCTCAGAAGATTGCAAATCTGGGGCTTTCCGTCCGTCAGGCGGAGCTGCTGTGCAAGAATATGTCCCAGGAGCAGCAGGAAAAGAAGGAAGAGCCGGTTTTGAAGGTGGATTACGTCAAGGAATGTGAAAAATCCCTGAGCAAGCACCTGGGTCGGGGCGTTAAAATCATCAACGGCAAGCGCAAGGGCAAGTTTGAGCTGGAATTTTACGGCCAGGAGGATTTGCAGGTGCTGCTGGATGCCTTAATGACCCTGCACAAAGGCGGCAGTGCAAAATAACGCGTAAAGCGTTGAGCCCCTCCCCACCCGGTTGAACGGTAAAAATTGAAGCATATACCGCTCATATCACCCCCCTGTCGCCGCCCCCCATCAGTCAGCCTACGCTGACAGCGTCCCGCGGGGAAACCAAGGGGTGCTTTACACCACAGGTCGGTAGATTGCCGCCCTCGCAAAATAAAGCTGTAACAAACTACTCACAAAAGGAGTTAGATCATTATGTTGGACATTAAAAAAATCAAGGAAAATCCCGAGGCGGTGAAGGCAGGTCTCCGTGCCAAGGAAGTAGACTGCGATGCCACCGTTGACCGCATTCTGGAGCTGGACGAGCAGCGCCGTCAGCTGATTGCCTCCACCGAGCAGCGCAAGGCCATGCAGAACAAGGTTTCCAAGGAAATCCCCCAGATGAAGAAGCAGGGCAAGGACGTAGCTCCCCTGTTTGCGGAAATGGCAGAGCTGAAGGCCGAGCTGGCAGAGGACGCAGCCAAGCTGGATGCCGTTCTGGCTGAGTACCGCACCTGTATGCTTTCTCTGCCCAACCTGCCCGACCCCGACCTGAAGCCCGGCGGAAAGGAAAACAACGAACCCCTGCGTTACTTCGGCGAGCCCCACAAGTTTAACTTCCCGCCCAAGCACCATGTGGATTTGTGCCAGGATTTGGGGCTTATCGACTATGAGCGGGGTGTGAAGCTGGCAGGTGCCGGCAACTGGATGTACACCGGCATGGGCGCACGGCTGGAGTGGGCACTGCTGAACTACTTCATTGACACCCACATTGCCGATGGCTATGATTTCATCCTGCCTCCCCATATGCTGGAGTATCAGTGCGGCGAAACCGCCGGCCAGTTCCCCAAGTTTGCCGATGAAGTATATAAGATTGCCAACCCCACGGATGACCGCATCCACTATATGCTGCCCACCGCCGAGGCTGCGCTGGCTTCCGTGTACCGCGATGAGATTCTCTCCGAGGCTGACCTGCCCAAGAAGTTCTTCTCTTACACCCCCTGCTTCCGCCGGGAGGCCGGTTCTCACCGCGCCGACGAGCGGGGCATGGTGCGCGGTCACCAGTTCAACAAGGTGGAGATGTTCCAGTATACCCGCCCCGAGGATTCCGATGAGGCCTTCGAGGAGCTGGTGCGCAAGGCCGAGAATCTGGTGAAGGGTCTTGGCTTCCACTTCCGCACCGTGAAGCTGGCTGCCGGTGACTGCTCCGCCTCCATGGCCAGAACCTACGACATTGAAATTCAGATTCCTTCCATGAACGGCTATAAGGAAGTCTCCTCCGTCTCCAATGCCCGGGATTATCAGGCTCGCCGCGGCAACATCCGCTTCCGCCGGGAGGCCACCGGCAAGCCCGAATTTGTCCACACCCTCAATGGCTCCGGTCTGGCAACCTCCCGTATCTTCCCCGCCATGGTGGAGCAGAACCAGCGCTCTGACGGCTCCGTTGTTGTCCCTGAGGTACTGCGCAAGTATCTGGGCGGCATGGAGGTCATTGAGAAAATCAACAAATAATTCCCCTTGCGGGGACGGAATTCCTCCGTCCCCGCAGCGGGAAACGCCTTGGAAGCCCCTTGGTTGTTGATAAACCTGTGGAAAATGTGGATAGATGCAATTTATTCACATTTTCCTGGAAAAGCAGAAAGAAGGGTTTCGGATGAAAAACACCAAGAAGCCAAAGTGGTTGGATGAGTTTGCAGCATTTGCCATCAAGGGCAATGCCATGTCCCTGGCTGTTGGCACCATTATCGGCGCAGCCTTCTCCACCATTACAAAATCCATCACCGACGACATCATCATGCCGATTGTTGCCATCTTCATGGGCGGCATTGACTTCTCGGAGCTGAAGATTACCCTCCCCCGCCTGTTCGGCGATGCCCCGGTGGACGAAGCCGGTCATGCCATTGCCAACACCCTGAACTATGGCAATTTTCTGGCCGCAATGATTAACTTCCTGATTCTGGCACTGGTTGTTTTCTTTATTGTAAAGACCGTCAACAAGCTTGCCGACATGGCAGCCCACAAGGAGGAGCCCGCCCCCGCGCCTGCGCCTCCCGCCGAACCGGAGCCCACCAAGGAAGAGTTGCTCCTCACTGAAATCCGTGACCTTCTGAAAAACAAATAAATTGTACGTGAAACGATGGACGATGCCATAACAGCACCGTCCATCGTTTTTTTGGCGGCAGTGCCGCCGGACAATGCCGCAACGAACCCTGTAACCAATACGGCAGTGCCCTAACCCGCCCGGTGACGATACTTCACGCCAAACCGTGGGATACTAAGGAGCGGCTCGGTTATGCACGCGCCGACGCGAAGCGTCCGCAGCTCCCCTGTACAGGCTGCCTGGGGGGGGCCACGTAATCAGTCCGGTTAATGAAGCACTACGTTCGGTCACCTCCCCTTTCAGGGGCGGCAGGGGCGCATCGCGCCATTGCCCGGCAGCACTTTCTCCTTACTTAACAAACAGCTTTGTAAAACGCTGTTTTCATTCTACTTTCATGGAATACGGCAACGTATGTCAATGTGTACAAGTTTGCCCTCCTCCAATGGTGCAACTCGCTGAAATGCAATTTTATGTTTTTGAAGTGCTTGACTTTCCAAACGCATCATGTATAATAAGCTCAAACGAAAACGTTTTAGGATTTTTAAAATACAGCACTTTGACGAAGCCCGCGTATTCCTAAACATTTTCGCAAATCGGAAGCAGTTTTTGCCGCAGAGGCACAAACCCCAAAATTTTACTAGGAGGCAAACAAAATGAAGAAGATTCTCGCTCTCGCATTGGCTGCCGCTATGACTGTTGGAACCATGGTATTCCCTGCCGCAGCAGCAACAGAGAAGACCACCGTCAACCTGTGGTCCTTCACCGATGAAATTCCCGGCATGATGACCAAGTTCCTGGAAGCACATCCCGAACTCAGCGAAAAGTACGAAGTCAACACCACCATTATTGCCACCACCGATGGCGCTTATCAGCCCGCTTTGGATGCCGCTTTGGCAAACGGCGAGGTTGACCTTTACGCCGCCGAGGCTGCTTTCGTTCTGAAGTATGCACAGGGCGACGCTTCTGAGTATGCCGCCTCCTATGCTGACCTGGGCATTGATGTGGATGCCGATGTGAAGGCCGCTGAAATTGCACAGTACACCGTTGACATCGGCACTCGTCCCTCCGACAACGCTCTGGTTGCTCTGGGCTACCAGGCCACCGGCGGTGTTTACATCTATCGCCGTTCCATCGCCAAGGCTGTTTGGGGGAATGACGACCCCGCGTTCGTTGCTGAAAAGATTGGTGCCGGTTCCGGCTCCTGGGACGCTTTCTTCGCTGCTGCTCAGGAAGTGAAGGATGCCGGTTACGCCATGGTCTCCGGTGACGGCGACATCTGGCACGCTGTGGAAAACTCCTCCGAGACCGGCTGGATTGTGGATGACAAGCTGAACATCGACCCCGCCCGTGAGGCATTCCTGGATCTGTCCAAGAGGCTGCATGACAATGGCTTCTACCACGACACCACCGACTGGCAGGAAGGCTGGTTCGCCGACATGAAGAAGGACGGCGGCGTCCTGGGCTTCTATGGTCCTGCATGGCTGATTAACTACACCCTGGCTCCCAACGCCGGTGAGGGCGACAACTCCTCCGCTGGCGACTGGGCTTGCTGCGCTCCCAACATCGGCTTCTTCTGGGGCGGCACTTGGCTGCTGGCTGGCAAGAGCGTTGTTGGCACCGAGAAGGCTGAGCTGGTTCGCGAATTCATCCACTGGGTCACCCTGGACTGCACCGACGATGGCTTGCAGTATAAGTGGGCCAACGGTACTCTGAACGGCGAAGGCGGCACCAAGGACTGCGTTGCTTCCGGTACTGTCATGGCCAAGTCCAACGGCGAGCTGGACTTCCTGGGCGGCCAGAATATGTTTGACGCTTTTGTTCCCGCCAATGCGTACGCCAACGGCAAGAACCTGACCCAGTACGATGAGAGCATCAACACCGCATGGCGTGATGCCGTCCGTCAGTATGCACACGGTGAGGTTGACCGCGACACCGCTATCGAAAACTTCAAGATTACCGTTGCCGATACCCTGGGTCTGGATGTTGACTGATTGGGCAAACACTTGAATAACATAATCTAAATGCCGTGGGGATAGGCAGCTTCGGCGGCCTATCCCCCATTGGCTTTGTAAAGACAAGGGGGCCGCACGCATGAAAAAGACGAAAAGCTTCAGCTATGCCAAATATGGCTACTTATTTTCCATTCCCTTCGTGGTTGCGTATCTGATTTTCTCACTATATCCCACCATCAACACTGTTATTCTGGGCTTCACCGATGCCAAGGGCATGGCCGGTCTGACCAACTGGCACTTTCTTCCCGCCGATGACCTGTTTAAGAATTTTATCGCCATTTTGAAGGCACCTACCTTCCGCAAGTCCCTGGGCAACACCATTATCTTATGGATTGCCAACTTTATTCCTCAGATTTCGCTGGCATTGCTGCTCACTGCATGGTTCACCTCCAAGCGCAATGAGCTGCGGGGACAGGGCTTCTTTAAAGTCGTGTTCTATATGCCCAACATTATCACCGCCGCATCCATTGCAATCCTGTTTAAGGCACTGTTTGCCTACCCGATAGGCCCTGTGAACAGCCTGCTCATGAAGCTGGGTCTGACCGACACGGCAATTAACTTTACCACAAAAGTCTGGCCTACCCGGAGTATCATCGCCTTTATCCAGTTCTGGATGTGGTACGGCAACACCATGATCGTGCTGGTGTCCGGCGTGCTGGGCATCAACCCCGATTTGTATGAAGCCGCCGAATTGGACGGCGCAACCTCCTCCCAGATGTTCTGGAAGATTACCATGCCCAATCTGAAAACCATTCTGCTGTACACCCTGATTACCAGCATGATTGGCGGTCTGAATATGTATGATATTCCCAAGCTGTTCAACGACGGCAACCCCGCCAACTCCACCATGACCACCAACGTGTTCATCTATAAGCAGGCATTCAGCGGCAGCTATATGTACGCCCGTGCCGCTGCGGCCTCCGTGATTATGTTCATTATCATTGCCATCATGTCCGTGTTTGTATTCCTGCTGTTCCAGGATTCCGACAAGAAGATGGAGCGTGCTGCAAAACGTGCCGCGAAGCGCGCGGCCAAGAAAGAGGTGGGCTAATATGGCAAAGAAATCCATCGGCATCCGCCGCACCCCCGGCCAAAAGATATTCCGGGTATTTGCCTACGTTCTGTGTATTTTCCTGGCTTGCCTGAGCCTGTTCCCCTTCATCATCATGCTGGTCAACGCCACCCGCGACACCCCCAGCATCCAGTCCAGCCCCATTTCCTTTATGTTTGGCAGCAATCTGAAGCGCAATTTCCAGATTCTCACCAGCAAGGATATGTTCAGTCCCTGGGTTGGCCTGAAAAACTCCCTCATCATCTCGGTCTGCGCCACTGCTCTGACGGTGTATTTCTCTACCCTCACCGCCTATGCCCTGGTTGCCTATGAGTGGAAGCTGAAAGGCCCCTTCTTTGCCATGATTCTGGCGGTGATGATGATTCCGGCCACGATCACCTCCATTGGATTCTATCAGTTTATGTACCGCATCGGCTGGACGAACAACCTCCTGCCCCTGATTTTGCCTGCCATTGCAGCCCCCGGCACGGTGTTCTTCATGCGGCAGTTTATGATTCCCGCCCTGCCCATGGAGATTGTCCAGTCCGCCCGGGTGGACGGCGCTTCGGAATTCCGCACCTTCAACCAGATTGTGCTGCCCATCATGAAGCCCGCCATGGCAACCCAGGCCATTTTCGCCTTTGTTGCCAGCTGGAACAACCTGTTCATCCCCCAGATTCTGCTGACCAAGAAAGAGGTCTATACCATGCCCATCATGGTGTCCCTGCTCAACGGCGACATCTACAAGGTGGAGTACGGTGCCATCTATCTGGGCATTCTCCTGACCGTGCTGCCCATTTTCGTGATTTATTTTGCCCTGTCCAAGTACATCATTGCCGGTGTTGCCCTGGGCGGCGTGAAGGAGTAATCCATGCTGTCCAACTGGCAGGATACCCCCGCCGCAACGCTTTTGCGGTTTTTGGCCGACCTGATGCTGGTGAATCTGCTGCTGCTCTGCTGCTCCCTCGGCGTGGTCACCATTGGTGCTGCGCTGACGGGGATGTATGCGGTGCTGTTCAAGCGCCAGTGGGAGGACGGCAGCGTCAGCGTACTCAAGACGTTTTTCGGTGCCTTTGCCAACAATTTTCTGTGGGCGACGGCACTGGAGGGCATTGTCGCTGCACTGCTGCTCGTTGCAGGGGTGGATTTTTCCTATGCACTCACGCTGCCCCAGCCGGGGAAAACCCTGTTCATTGTGATTGCAACGGCGGTTGCAATGCTGCTGTTGACAATTTTTCTGCTGTCCTTTCCCCAGCAGGCGGTATACCGCAACAGCCTGCGCGGCATTCTCAAAAACAGTCTGGCGCTGGCGGTGTGCGCCCCCCTTCAGCTTCTGCTGGCGGCGGCAGCCTGGGCCGCCCCCTGGGTATTGGCAATCATTGAACCGGATGTGATTGTTTATTTGGGGGTGCTGTATCTGCTGTGGGGATTCAGCTTCCCGGCGTACTGCACCGTGCGGCTGCTTGACCCCGTTTTTCAGAAAATAACCCGGGAACAAGTCAATTAACCGCGTAACGGGCGGCAGCAC
>URPI01000038.1 GCA_900549705.1 uncultured Eubacteriales bacterium | reverse complement strand
CATTAATTCCGACGGTAACCCCGCTTCGTGGCACGGGTTTTACAACAACCTGAATAACGGCGTGGATGCCCCCTATATCATGTGTCCGCTGCACAACCAGAGCTCCTGGGAGGAGTATCAGCCCGGCGGTACGGAGGAAGACACCACCGGCGGCTGGGACAACAGCTCGGACGGCGGCTGGCATGGCGGCTGGGACGGCTTCGTCGGCTGAGATAAGGAGAAAGAGGGAGGAGACCCAATGCTCTGGATTTCCGATGAATGGAAGGAATATGAGGTGCTGGACACCAGCGGCGGCGAGCGGCTGGAACGGTGGGGCAAGTTCATTCTGGTGCGCCCTGACCCACAGGTGATCTGGGATACACCACGGACGGTACCCCAATGGAAGCGCTATGATGCCCGCTACGTCCGCTCCAATACCGGCGGCGGACACTGGACGGACAACAAGCTTCCCGAACGCTGGCAGATTCACTATAAGGACTACCTGACCTTTAACGTCAAGCCCATGAACTTCAAGCACACGGGCGTTTTCCCGGAACAGGCGGCAAACTGGGATTTCATCCGGGAGAAGGTGGCGGCGGCTTCCGCCTGCCGCCCTGTCCGGGTATTGAATCTGTTTGCCTATTCCGGCGGCGCTACTCTGGCAGCCGCTGCCGGTGGGGCTGAGGTGTTCCATGTGGATGCTTCCAAGGGTATGGTGGCATGGGCAAAGGAAAATGCTGTTGCCTCCGGCCTGTCTGACCGCCCGATTCACTGGATTGTGGATGACTGCGGCAAGTTCATTCAGCGGGAAATCCGCCGGGGCCGCCGGTATGACGGCATCATCATGGATCCTCCCAGCTACGGCAGGGGACCCAGCGGCGAAATCTGGAAGATGGAAACCAGCTTTTTTCCCTTTCTTCAGGAGACAGCGAAGCTGCTGACCGACAATCCCTTGTTCGTCATCATCAATTCTTATACCACGGGACTTGCACCCAGTGCTGTTTCTTACGCATCGGATGTAGTCTTCCAGTCCTTCGGCGGCAAGACAGTTGCCGGAGAATTGGGGCTTCCGGTGCGCCAATCCGGCCTTGTGCTGCCCTGCGGTGCCACCGGACGCTGGACACTGTAATAAAAGAGGTAGCAAATTGGAGCATTTTATTTCGGCAGAAAATTTGGCATTTCAGTATCCGGGGGTGGAAGGTGCGCCGGATGTGACGGTATTTGAGAACCTGAATCTGACCATTGAAGAGGGGAGTTTCACCGCTATCCTCGGTATCAATGGCTGTGGCAAATCCACCCTGGCAAAGCTTTTTAATGCTATTCTCGTTCCTTCTGGCGGCAAGATGAAGGTTTGCGGTTTGGATACCTCCGACCCTGACCTGCTGATGAAGGTGCGGCGCAATGTGGGCATGGTGTTCCAGAACCCGGACAATCAGATTGTCGCCAACGTGGTGGAGGAGGATGTGGCATTCGGCCCGGAAAATCTGGGCATTGCCGGTCCTGAAATTCGCCGCAGGGTAGACCAGGCGCTGAAGCAGGTAGGGATGTACCAGTATCGGGAGCACGCCCCCCATCTTTTGTCCGGCGGACAGAAGCAGCGCATTGCCATTGCCGGTGTGATTGCCATGGAGCCTCGGTGTATCGTCCTGGACGAGCCCACCGCCATGCTGGACCCCAAGGGCAGAAAAGACGTGATTGACACTGTCAAAAAGCTAAACAAAGAAAAGGGAATCACCGTGATTCTCATTACCCACCACATGGACGAGGCTGCTCAAGCTGGCCGGGTGGTTGTGTTGAACAAAGGGAAGATTGCTGCGGACGGTACGCCCAGGGAGGTCTTTTCTCAGGTGAAACTGTTGCATGATATTGGTTTGGCCGCTCCCGAAGGCGTGGAGCTGTGCTGGGCCTTGAATCAAAAAGGCTTCCAGTTGCCGCTGACGGCGCTGGAGCCGGAGGAATGCGCGCAGGTACTTTACGACTGGGTAAAGACCTGACCCGTGGGAGGAATGAATTTGGAACCCATCTTACAGGTCAAAGACCTGAGCTACGTTTACAGTGCTGGTACTCCCTTTGAGCACAAGGCACTGGACAATGTGAATTTTACATTAAACCGGGGCGAGTTTGTTGGCATCATCGGCCATACCGGATCCGGAAAATCCACCCTGATGCAGCAGCTTAACGGGCTGCTGAAGCCTACCTCCGGTCAGGTGCTGCTGGGGGGCGTGGACATCTGGTCGGACAAACAGTTTACCCGCCAGGCACGCTTCCGGGTAGGACTGGTGTTTCAGTATCCAGAATATCAGTTATTCGAGGAAACCGTCTACAAGGACATTGCCTTCGGACCGAAAAACATGGGGCTGAGTGAAGCAGAAATTGACAAGCGGGTGCGGGAGGCTGCCGGATTTGTGGGAATCACCCAGCGCCAGCTCCAGGTTTCTCCCTTCGATCTGTCCGGTGGACAAAAGCGCAGAGTTGCCATTGCCGGTGTGATTGCCATGGAGCCGGAGGTTCTGATTCTGGACGAGCCGGTGGCTGGTCTGGACCCCATCGGGCGGGCAGAGATTCTTGAAAATATCGAGGCCTATCGAAAAGCCAAAAACGCCACTATTTTAATGGTCAGCCACTCCATGGAAGATGTGGCCAATATGACCGACCGTTTGCTCGTGCTGTACGGCTCCCACCTGGTGATGGATGATGCTCCCGCCAATGTGTTCGTTCATGCCCAGGAGCTGGTGGACATGGGGCTGAATATTCCCAGAGTGACCCAGATCTTCCTGGATTTGCGAAAAAAGGGGCTGGATGTTCCCAATGTGTACACCATTGAACAGGCCGTTGATACCCTGATACGGTTGAAGGAGGGTAACGCCCGTGCTTAAAGATATTACATTGGGACAGTTTTTTCCCGGCCACTCTGCCATTCATCGGATGGATCCCAGAACCAAGCTTATTTTGACCATTGTTTACATTGTCGCCCTGTTTGTTGCGCAAAACTGGATTTCCTATTTAGTGATGATGGCTTTTCTGGTTTTCTGCATCTGGCTTTCTAAAATCCCACCCAAATCCATTTTGCGGGGCATGAAGCCGCTGGTGTTCATCCTGGTGTTCACGGCGGTGCTGAATCTGTTTTATACCGACGGCGGTGTGGAGCTGGTGCGCTTTGGATCCCTGGCCATCACCAGCGAGGGCCTGAAGCGAGCCATCTTTATGATTTGGCGGATTCTAATGCTGATTTCCGGCACCTTCCTGCTGACCTATACCACCTCGCCCATCTCCCTGACCGACGGACTTGAGAGCCTGCTGAACCCCTTGAAGCGGATTCATGTTCCCGTTCACGAGCTTTCCATGATGATGAGCATTGCGCTGCGGTTCATCCCCACCTTGATTGAGGAGACCGACAAGATTATGAATGCCCAAAAGGCCAGAGGTGCGGATTTTGAAACCGGCAGCATCATCCAGCGGGCAAAAGCTCTGGTTCCTATTCTGGTTCCGCTGTTTATCAGTGCCTTCCGCCGTGCCGATGAGCTGGCAACGGCAATGGAGTGCCGCTGCTATCAAGGCGGCGAGGGGAGAACGAAGATGAAGCTGCTTCGCTTCAGCCGGGTGGATCTTTATGCTTTCAGCGTCTGCATCTGCCTGCTTGCCGCAGTGATAACGCTGGCAGCCTTTGGTCTGTGAGGATTACAATGCGGAATATTGCCTTATTTTTGACCTACCTGGGCACAGCCTACCATGGATGGCAGGTGCAGAAGAACCTGCCCACCGTGGCCGAAACCATGGAAAGAGCTGCGGCTGACGTGGTGGGACATCCCGTCCACATGACTGGTTGTGGCCGCACGGACGCGGGTGTACACGCCCGGTGCTATGTTGCAAATTTCCGAACCAGCTCCACCATCCCAGTGGAGCGATTGCCCTATGCCCTGAATACCCATTTGCCATGCGATATTGTGGTGACTCGTGCCTTTGAGGTACACGAGAACTTCAATGCCATCGGCTCCTGCGCCCGGAAAGAATATACCTATCAGATTTACAATTCCCGGCTCAAAGACCCGTTTTATGTCAACCGAGCCTGGTTCTATCCCAAGCACCTCGACGAGGGCGTGCTGCAGGCGGCGGCGGACCAATTTGTAGGCACCCACGATTTTGCTGCCGTTCGCAGCGTGGGCACGGATGTAAAGTCCACGGTGCGCACCGTATATTATTATCAGGTGGAGCGCCAGGGGAATTTGATTCTTCTGCGGGTCTGCGCCAACGGCTTCCTTTATAATATGGCGCGCGCTATGGCAGGCACGGTGGTTTACTGCGCCGAGGGCAAGATTCAGCCGGAGGAAATCGGGAAGATTCTGGATTCCGGGAACCGCACCGCCGCCGGTCCAACGGTCCCGGCGGGAGGGCTGTATATGACCCACCTGTGGTATGACGATGGAATTGAGAAATTTGAGTGCAGCAGCAGATAATCAATCGTTCATAATTTGTTTTTCCATTTTCCATACAAATGTGCTATACTGCCTCTCAAAGAAAAGTTCCCTTTGAAGGAGTGAGAAATCATGCAGCCTAAAATGTGCGTAAAGTGCAAAAAGAATGTTGCAGTTGTATTTATAACAAAGATGGAAGGCGGCAATATGCTCAACGAGGGCTATTGCCTCAAATGCGCTCGCAGCCTGGGTCTGCCGCAAATTGACCAGGTGGTAAAGCAGATGGGCATTTCTGAGGAAGACTTGGATATGTTCAGCGATGAAATGAGTACCATGTTCGGCCAGAGTGACAACGAAAACGAGGAGGACGGCTCCGAGAGCAGGACGGCTACCTTTCCTCTGTTCAATCAGCTCTTTGGCGGCAATACGCCTGCGCCCAGTCAGTCAAAGAAGCAAGAGCCGCCCAAACCGGAGGAAGCCGAAAAAAAGAAAAGCCCCAAGAAACATAAGTTCCTGGATAGCTATTGCATGGACTTGACTGGCAGAGCCAGGGCAGGAAAGCTAGACAAGGTCATCGGCAGAGATGTAGAAACCGAGCGGGTGATTCAGATTCTGAACCGCCGCCAGAAGAACAACCCCTGTCTGGTGGGCGAGCCGGGCGTGGGCAAAACCGCCATTGCCGAGGGGCTTGCCCAGCGGATTGCCGCCGGAGATGTCCCCTACAAGCTGCGGGACAAGGAAGTGTTCCTGCTGGATTTGACGGCGCTGGTGGCTGGAACCCAGTTCCGGGGACAGTTTGAAAGCCGGATGAAGAGCCTGATTACCGAGATTAAGGAATGCGGCAACATCATTCTGGTGGTGGACGAGGTGCATAATCTGGTGGGTGCAGGAGATGCCGAGGGCAGCATGAATGCCGCCAACATCCTCAAGCCGCCCCTGTCCCGGGGTGACATCCAGATTATCGGTGCCACCACCTACACCGAGTATCGCAAATACATCGAGAAGGATGCGGCACTGGAACGCCGCTTCCAGCCGGTGACAGTGGCAGAGCCTACCATGGAGCAGGCCATTGCCATCATGCAGGGCATTGCCAAAACCTATGCCGACTATCACAGCGTGGTCATCTCCCCGGAGATTGCCCGTCAGTGCGTGGTGCTGTCCGAGCGGTATATTACCGACCGCTTCCTGCCCGACAAGGCCATTGACCTGCTGGATGAAGCCTGTTCCGATGTAAACCTGCGGTGCAAGGAGCTTTCCCGTCTGGCAGAGCTGCGCAAGGAGCGGGACGACTATGAGCTGGAGCTTCGGATGCTCAACGAGGACACGGAGAACCAGAATTTCGAGCGGCTTGCCACTATCCGCAGCAAGCTTTGCCAGATTGCCGCCCAAATTGAGGAGCTGGAGAAGCTGCCCCTGCCCGCCGTGACAATGGAGAATCTGGCACGGGTCATCGAGCTGTGGACGAAAATTCCCGCTTCCAAGATTAAGGCGCAAGAGTACCAACAGATTAAGGGACTGTCCCAGCGTTTGCGGGAGCATATCGTGGGGCAGGACGAGGCGGTGGATGCCGTTTCCAGAGCCATTCGCCGCAACCGGGTGGGCATTTCCCCCAAGAAGCGCCCGGTGTCCTTTATCTTCGTGGGGCCCACCGGTGTGGGCAAAACGGAGCTGGTGAAGCAGCTGGCATCCGACCTGTTTGACAGCGTGGACAGCCTGATTCGGCTGGATATGTCCGAATACATGGAGAAGCACACCGTCTCCAAGCTGATTGGTTCGCCTCCCGGCTATGTGGGCTATGACGAGGCGGGGCAGCTGACCGAGCAGATTCGCCGCCGCCCCTACAGCGTGGTGCTGTTTGACGAGATTGAAAAGGCACACCCGGATGTGCTGAACATCCTGCTGCAAGTGCTGGACGACGGCAGAATCACCGACTCTCAGGGCAGAGTGGTGAACTTTGAGAACACCATTATTGTCATGACCTCCAATGCCGGTTCCGACAGCGGCGCTGCTGCCATGGGCTTCGGACGCACCCAGAATGACCAGGTGAAGGAAAAGACCATGAAGGCACTGCAAGGCTTCCTCCGCCCGGAGTTCTTGAACCGGGTGGATGAAATCATCACCTTCAATCATCTGTCCCAGGAGAATTTCCTGAACATTGCCGACATCATGATGAAAGAGCTGCAGCAGAGCCTCACCGCCCGGGGGCTGAGCTTTACCTGGGATGAATCCATTCGCAGCTACCTGGTGGAGAAGGCATATTCCGTCACCTATGGCGCACGGAATCTCCGCCGTACCATCCAGCGCAGTCTGGAAGACCCCATCAGCGAAGTGATTATTGACAGCTTTGAAAAGCCCATCACCAAGATTCACGCCTATGAGGAGGATGGAGAAGTAAAGCTGAACGTGGAATAACTCCAATCATCTTCCGAAAAGCGCCTGCTCCGACATGGGGCAGGCGCTTTTCGTGCCGCACGGGGTTTATGCCAATACGTTGGTTCCCTGACCCGCCCGGTGACGATACCGCTCAGAAACCGAACGTTGATTCCACTTCTGGGGTGTTGCAAAGCACAGCAAGGCTGAGGGGTGTCCTACGTTGGATGCTGCAGAGTTTAACGGATTTTAAGTTTCTCAGCTCTCCCGCTGATTGCTGGCAGCTTGTGCCGTGTAACGAGGTACTTCTGTTGCGGGAGAACATCAAAAAAGCAGCCTCTCTCCGAAAGCCGGAAAGAGGCTGCAAAATGATTGATTCTAGAATCAATTCATACGAACGTAGTTCATAGAAATCCAGCCAATGTCAATCTTGCCCCAAATCATGCCATCAGCGCTGACCGTCTCGGTGATGGTAACCACATCGCCCATGGTCTTGGAGCCCACAATGGGATAACTGGTGCCTGCGCCGGAGCGGACATTCACGCCAGAGCCGGTAACCACGCCGGTGTAAGTGGTTGTACCAGTGCTGCCCGTGTTGCCTGTGTTACCAGTATTGTTGTTGGTAGAGCCGTCCAGCTGAATATAATCCATGGAAGCCCAGCCACCGCTGACATAGCCCCAGGTGGCGTTGCCAACTTTAATCTGCTGCAAAACCTGAACACGCTCGTTCTGGCTCAGGCTCTTGACGCGCTCGTAGTTCGTACCTGGTCCGGAGCGGACGTTCAGCTGGGTTGCAGTGACCGTGCCATAAGCGGCATTGGTACCTACATCGCCGTCCATATACACATAGCTCAGGCTGATCCAGCCCTTATTGGTGCGACCCCAGCCGTTGCTGCTTTCCAGGACGGCAATCCGGTCACCGTACTTATAGGAACCAACCCGATCGGCACTCTGGCTGGCGGTAGAGCGGATGTTCAGCTCGCTGGCTGTGACGACACCATACTTGGCATTGGCAGGGGTTGTGGTGGTGCCGGTGCCCGTAATGTTGTTCACCGGGGTTGTGGGTGTAGTGACCGCAGGCGTGGTGGGCGTTGTAACTGCAGGTGTGGTAGGTGTAGTAACAGTGCCGTTACCGGCGGGAGTAGAGGTGCTGCCAGAGGCGATCGATACATTGCTCAGGTCCAGCAGCGAGGTCTGAATCCAGCCGGGGATCCCCTCCGCTACAGTGTCGGTGGCCAGGGTGCTGATATAAGCCCAGCCAACCTCACCAATATAGTCAATGCGGAGCACTTCAACCTCGTCGCCGGCCTCCATCTGGCATTTCACCCGTGCGCCGTTGCTAGGGCTTGCCCGAACATTCAGCTGCTCCTTTACAACGGCGATGTTCTCGCGGGGAGCCGTGGTGGGAGCCTGGGTGGGAGCCTCTGTGGGGGGAAGCGTTACTGCGATGGTGGGGGGAACGGTTTCTTCTTCGGTGGGGATTGTCTCGTTCCCCTGGTGGGGGGGCAGCAGGGAGCAGCCGCTCAGGCTGGTAAGCACAAGAGCAAGGCTCACAACGCCTGCAAGCGTCTTTTTCTTTGTGAAGGGGTAATTCATAAGGTTACCTCCCTTTCTAAGTTATTCGTATGCCCTATTATATCGGATTGAGTAGCAGCTTGTCAATAGGATAAGAATTAAATAATCATTAAACTTTATCCATAGGATGCACAGAATTTATAGAATATTCCCTGGAAAATTCGGTAAAAAGCCCGCTTCCATTCTTCCAAAAATTAAAATGAAAAAGCTTGACAGATTTCCGCATTCCGTGGTAAAATAGTAAAAATAAATACCGCTGTGAATGGGAAGAGTATCGCATTTATCCTTTCAGAGAGCTTGGGTCGCGGCTGGAAGCCCGGGCAGGAGTCGATGCGTGAACGTGCGTCCAGGAGCGGATTATCTTTTGAAAGTAATAAATGAGAGTGGAACCGCGGTTTTCTGCCGCCTCTCGTGCCAGTCCCGTCAGCGGCTGCATGAGGGGCGTTTATTTTTTGTATTATCAAGGAGGAAAAAAGATATGTACCTTTATAACTCTGCAACCCATAAAAAAGAACGCTTTGTTCCCAATGACCCTAATCTGGTGAAGATGTACACCTGCGGCCCCACGGTGTATCACTATGCCCACATCGGCAACCTGCGCAGCTACATCATGGAGGATGTGCTGGAAAAGGCGCTGCGCTATGAGGGCTATCCGGTCAAGCGGGTGATGAACATCACCGATGTGGGGCATCTGGCATCCGATGCCGACACCGGCGAAGACAAGATGGTCAAGGGTGCCCGCCGGGAGCACAAGACGGTCATGGAGATTGCAAAGTACTATACCGATGCCTTCTTCGCTGACTGCGACAAGCTGAACATCAAGCATCCCGATGTGGTAGAGCCTGCTACCCACTGCATCAATGAATATATCCACATGATTACCGTGCTGCTGGAAAAGGGCTATGCCTACATCGCCGGGGGCAACGTGTATTTTGACACTTCCAAACTGGAAAAATACTATATCTTCAATGACCATGACGAGGAGGATTTGGCAGTTGGCGTCCGGGAGGGCGTGGAGGAGGACAGCAACAAGCGCAACAAGAATGACTTTGTGCTGTGGTTCACCAAGTCCAAGTTTGAGGATCAGGCGCTGAAATGGGACTCTCCCTGGGGTGTGGGCTATCCCGGCTGGCACATTGAATGCTCCTGCATCTCCATCAAGCATCTGGGCGAAGATCTGGACATCCACTGCGGCGGCATCGACAATGCCTTCCCCCATCATACCAACGAGATTGCCCAGTCCGAAAGCTACCTGGGTCACAAATGGTGCAACTACTGGTTCCATGTCCGCCACCTGAATGTGGACTATGGCGACGGTGTTTCCAAGATGAGCAAATCCAAGGGTGAATTTTTGACCGTGTCCCTGCTGGAGCAGAAGGGCTACGACCCCATGGCCTACCGGCTGTTCTGCCTGCAAAGCCACTATCGCCGCAACCTGGTGTTCAACTGGGAGAACCTGGACAACGCTGCCGCCGCCTATGACAAGCTGATTGCCAAGATTGCCGCCCTGAACCCGGAGGGAGACGTGGAGCAGTCTGCCTACGAAGCCCTGAAGGAGCGGTTTGTGTCCGCCCTGGATGGCGACCTGAATACCTCTCTGGCAGTTACCGCCGTGTATGATGTCCTGAAAGCCAAGTGCAGCGATGCCACCAAGCGCTATGCCCTGGCAGACTTTGACCGGGTGCTGGGACTGAATCTGATTTCCGCTGCCGATGCCCTGCGCCAGAAGCAGCAGGAGGAAGAAAAGGCCAACGCTGACCCGGAGATTGATGCACTGGTTGATGCCCGCACCGCCGCCAAGAAGGCAAAGAATTTTGCCGAGGCGGACCGCATCCGGGACGAGCTGAAAGCCCGGGGCATTGAGATTATCGACACCCCCCAGGGCGCAAAATGGAGAAAAGTATGAAGCTGCTGATTCTGGACGGCAACAGCGTCATTAACCGTGCCTACTTCGGCGTGAAGCCCCTGACCAACCGGGACGGGTTATATACCCATGCGATTTTCGGCTTTCTGAACATTCTGGAGCGGATGCAGAAGGAGGAGCAGCCCGATGCCGTGGCGGTGGCATTCGACCTCCACGGTCCCACCTTCCGACACAAGAAATATGACGGCTACAAAGCCACCCGCCACCCCATGCCGGAAGAGCTTGCCCAGCAGATGCCCATTATGAAGCAGGTGTTGCAAGCCATGAGCATTCCCATTTATGAATGCCAGGGCTGGGAAGCGGACGATGTGATTGGTACGGTGGGAAAAATCTGCTCCAACAACGCCTGGCAGTGCGTGATTGTCACCGGTGACCGGGACAGCTTGCAGCTGATTGACCGGTATGTGAACGTGAAGCTGATTATCTCCAAGCCGGGGCAGACCTCCGCCACGCTGTACACCCAGGAGCTGTTTCAGCAGGAATACGGCTTCGAGCCGAAAAAGCTGATTGACCTGAAAGCCCTGATGGGCGATTCCTCCGACAATATCCCCGGCGTTGCCGGGGTTGGCCCCAAAACCGCCAAGGAGCTGCTGGCAAAGTTCGGCAGTCTGGACGGGGTGTATGCTCATCTGGAAGATGCTTCCATCCGCCCAAAACTGCGGGAGAAGCTGGAAAACGGTCGGGACAAGGCGTATCTGTCCTATGAGCTGGCAACCATTGTGCCGGAAGCCCCCATCGTTTTTGCCCCCGAGGATGCCCTGATCAAGCCCTATCACGCCCAGGAGCTGTATGGGCTGTTCCAAAAGCTGGAATTTGTGCGTCTGATTGACAAATACGGTCTGCGGGGTGCGGCAGCGGATGCGCCCAAGCAGACCCCAAAGGTGCAGCAGCTGCCCCCGGCAGCGATTCCGGCAAATCTTAGCAAGTGCGCCCTGTATGTGGCACCGGACGGCAGCTTGGGCATTGCCTGGGAGACGGGCAAATGCGCCCTCACCCCCATGGAGGCGCAGATGAACCCGGTGTGCCTGGGCAGCGACACGAAGCTGATTCTCCATGACTCCAAAACCACCCGTCACCGGCTGGAGGAGATGAACATTACCGGCGCTCAGGTGACCTTTGACACGGCGCTGGCAGCATACGACCTGAATCCCTCCCAGTCCGATTATCCGGTTTCCAAGCTTGCCACCACCTTCCTGGGGCTGAGCGTGGAGGACGAGGATGCCATGGGCTGCGCCGAGGCGATGTGGCTCTTGCAGCAGCCGCTGCGGGAGGAACTGGAACGCTGCGGCATGACGAAGCTGTATGAGCAGATTGAGCTGCCCCTGTGCGACGTGCTGTACAAAATGGAGCAGCGGGGCATTGCCATCGATCGGGTGCAGCTGGAGCAGTTTGGAAAAATGCTCTCTGCCCGGATTGATGACTGCGAGGCGCTGATTTTCGACTACTCCGGCGGCAGCTTTAATATCAATTCTCCCAAGCAGCTGGGCGAGGTGCTGTTTGAAAAGCTGGGGCTGCCCCCGGTGAAGAAAACAAAAACCGGCTACGCCACCAATGCCGATGTGCTGGAAAAGCTGAAAAATGCCCATCCCATCATCCCTGCCATTACGGACTACCGGATGCTCACCAAGCTGAAATCCACCTATGCCGATGGACTGATGAAGGAAATCCGCCCGGACGGCAGAATCCACACCACCTTCCAAAATCTCATCACTGCCACCGGGCGGCTGTCCTCCACCGAGCCGAACCTGCAAAATATCCCGGTGCGCACCGACCTGGGGGCAGAAATCCGGAAGATGTTCGTGCCCGATCCCGGCTGTGTGCTGGTGGATGCGGACTATAGCCAGATTGAGCTGCGGGTGCTGGCGCACATCGCTGACGACAAGACCATGCAAAAGGCCTTCTGCTCCGGCGAGGATATCCACACCGCCACGGCTGCCCAGGTGTTCGGCGTGGACAAGGAGCAGGTAACGCCCCTGATGCGCCGCCATGCCAAGGCGGTGAACTTTGGCATTGTGTATGGCATTTCCGAGTTCTCTCTGGCAGAGGACATCGGCGTGAGCCGGTATGAAGCCCGTGACTATATCGACAGCTATCTATCCAACTATCATGGCGTGCGGGACTATATGAAAAAGGTGGTTGCCGATGCCCGGGAGACTGGCTACACCGAAACCCTGTATGGGCGGCGGCGCTATATCCCGGAGCTGAAAAGCAGCAACTATAACATTCGCCAGGGGGCAGAGCGGATTGCGCTGAATACCCCCATCCAGGGCACGGCAGCGGATCTCATGAAGCTTGCCATGATTCGGGTGGAGAATGCCCTGGCTGCCCAGTTCCCGGAAGCACGGCTGCTGTTGCAGGTGCATGACGAACTGATTGTAGAGTGTCCCCAGGAGATTGCCCCCCAGGTGGCAGCCCTGGTGAGCCGGGAGATGGAGCAGGTGGCATCCCTGAAGGTGCCGCTGACCGCCGAAGCAAACTACGGAAAGAGCTGGTACGAAGCAAAATGAGCCATATTGTCACCATGACCGGCTGCCATGTGCCCCAGGTGGCGGCGCTGGAAAAGGAATGTTTTATTGACCCATGGAGCCAGCGGAGTGTGGCATCGGAACTGGACAACCCCCTGGCGCTGTGGCTGGTGTGGGAGGAAGACGGCCAGGTGCTGGGCTATGTCGGCTCCCAGACCGTGCTGGACGAAACGGACATGATGAACGTGGCGGTCAGCGCCCAGGCACGCCGCCGGGGCATTGCCCAGGCACTGGTGGAAGATTTATGTGACCGGCTGCGGCAGCGGGGAAGCCGATGCCTTACCCTGGAAGTGCGGGCTTCCAACGCCCCTGCCATTGCCCTGTATGAAAAGCTGGGCTTCCGGCAGGTGGGCAGACGACACAATTATTACAGTCATCCCAAGGAGGATGGCTTGATACTGAGAAAGGAGTGGGAGATTTGAACATTCTGGCAGTAGAATCCTCCTGCGATGAAACCGCCGTTGCCATTGTGCGGGATGGACGGCAGGTGCTGACGGACTGCATCGCCTCCCAGGTGGATTTGCACCGGCTGTATGGCGGCGTAGTGCCGGAAATTGCCTCCCGCAAGCACATCGAAGCCATCTATGGGCTGGCAGACCAGGCGCTGAAAAATGCCAACATGACCCGCAAGGACATTGACGCTGTGGCAGTTACCTATGCCCCGGGGCTGATTGGTGCCGTGCTGGTGGGGGTGAACTTTGCCAAGGCGGCTGCCTTTGCCATGGATAAGCCTCTGATTCCGGTGCATCACATCCGGGGGCATATCGCCGCCAACTATTTGGCATACCCGGAGCTGGAGCCGCCCTTTTTGTGCCTGGTGGTGTCCGGCGGTCACACCATGATTGTGGAAGTGAAGGATTATACGGATATGAGCATCCTGGGTACCAGCCTGGACGATGCGGCAGGGGAGTGCTTCGACAAGGTGGCACGGGTGCTGGGGATGCCCTATCCCGGCGGTGCTGCCCTGGACAGAGCCGCCCAGCAGGGGGATGAGACAAAGTACACTTTGCCCCGCAGCAAGCCCGGGGAGAATCCCTACAACATGAGCTTCTCCGGCCTGAAAACAGCGGCGCTGAATCTGATTCACCACGCCCAGCAGGTGGGGGAGGAGATTGATATTCCCAGCCTGTGCGCCAGCTTCTCGGCAGCGGTATCCGACACTCTGGTGCCCCGGATGGTGATGGCCATGGAGCAGACCGGCTATCGCAAGGTGGCGGTGGCGGGCGGCGTGGCAGCCAATTCCCGCATCCGCCGGGATATTCTGGCGGCAGCTCAGCAGCTGGGCGCTCACGTGTATATGCCGCCGCTGAGCCTGTGCGGCGACAACGGCGCTATGATTGGTGCGCAAGCCTATTATGAGTATCTGGCAGGCAACACGGCGGATATGAGCCTGAATGCCTATGCCACCAAATCCATCCTGGGTGAGGCTTTATAGTGCCGCTTTGGGCTGGTACCAATACATTGGTTCCCTAACCCGCCCGGTAACAACACGCTCAAAAACCAAAAGCTTCTGAGTCCTGTAGGGGAGGCTCGTAGCCTCCCGCCATCCCTCGGAACAGATGGGTACGCTGAATGGTGTCAGCTTTCGCAACTTCCCCTTGGCTTCCCCCGGGGGGAAGCTGTCAGCCATGACGGCTTTTCGGAACCGGCAGGGCTGACTGATGAGGGGCGGCGAAAGCTTAAAAT
>URPI01000037.1 GCA_900549705.1 uncultured Eubacteriales bacterium | reverse complement strand
GTCCGGCATTTTTGTCCCAGAAATTCTTGTGTTCCTGCATCGCTATCATTCCTTTCAATGTTAGATTAACCTAACCGACGCGTGCATCCGGGCGGTTAGATACTGCTAACCATTGTGCCTTGAAAAAGCCGCATTTCTGCGGCCTTTCGGCTTATGTAATCGGTAAAGAACCAAAATACAACTATTTTATCTCGTTTGGTCATGTTATATCACGCTTCTGCCCGTTTTGCAAGAGGTATAGGGAAAAAACTGTTAAAAAAACCGAGAGCGACAAAATGAAATTTGAAATTTCATTTTGCACCGAGACGCTGATTTTGAAAAGCAAGCGTCAAGAGAATCAGGGCAGAATGTTGAAATTCGTATGGTAAGCCGGAGACGTTTCCACCCCAAGACCAAAAGAAAAAGCAGAAGTCCCTTCATTGAAAACGGGCAGAAAGTGTGATATAATCATCCGCAATGGAGAGGTGAGCTGCTGTGTATCAACCGTTAGCGGATTTGCTTCGGCCACAGACGTTGGACGAAGTATTTGGACAGGAACATATTTTGGGCAAGGGCGCGGTGCTGCGCCGTCTGATTGACTCCGGCAACATTCCCAACATGGTTTTCTATGGTCCCAGCGGCACAGGCAAGACCACCGTTGCCAACATCATTGCAAAGCAGACCAACCGCACGCTATATAAGCTTAATGCCACCACAGCTTCCACTGCTGACATCAAAGAGATTGTGTCCCAGCTGGACACCTTTATGGCACCCAACGGGGTGCTGCTGTATCTGGACGAGATTCAGTCCTTTAATAAAAAGCAGCAGCAGTCCCTGCTGGAATACATTGAAAACGGGAAAATAACCCTGATTGCCTCCACCACGGAAAATCCCTACTTTTATGTGTTCAACGCCATCCTCAGCCGCTCCACCGTGTTTGAGTTCAAGCAGATTTCTGCATCTGCCGCCCTGCAAGCGGTGAAGCGGGCGGTTGCCCACATGGAGCAGCGCACCGGCCTGACAGCACAGCCGGAGGCGGGCGCACTGGAATACATTTCCGGCGCTTGCGGCGGTGACTTGCGCAAGGCCATGAATGCGGTGGAGGTGCTGTTCTCCGCCGGGATTCCCCAGGGCAGTCTGCTCCCCCTGACGCTGGAGGATGCCAAGGCGGTCACCCAGAAAAGCGCCCTGCGGGCGGACCGGGAGGGGGATAACTACTATGACTTGCTGTCGGCGCTGCAAAAGTCCATTCGAGGCTCCGACCCCGATGCCGCCGTTCACTATCTGGCACGGCTTTTGGAGGCGGGGCAGATGCAGTCCGCCTGCCGCCGGCTCATGGTCGTTGCGGCGGAGGATGTGGGGCTTGCCTATCCCCAGGTGCTGCCTATTGTGAAAAGCTGTGTGGACATGGCGCTGATGCTGGGAATGCCGGAGGCAAGGCTTCCTTTGGCAGACGCGGCTATTTTAATGGCGACCTCCCCCAAGTCCAACTCCGGACATGATGCTATCAATGCTGCCATTGAGGACGTGCAGAAGGGGCTGGGCGGCGATTTCCCCCGGCATCTGCAAAATGTCCATGCCGACACCTTTACCCAGGAGCGGGAGCAGGGGTATCTCTACCCCCATGACTACCCCAACCACTGGGTGCGGCAGCAGTATTTGCCGGATAATTTGGTGGGGAAAAAATACTATGAATTTGGCCCCAATAAGCTGGAGCAAGCCTCCAAGGCCTATTGGGATGCTGTCAAAAAATAAGGAGGAGCCATGGATATTCGCCTCAATGATGTGCTTGTGATGAAAAAGCCCCATCCCTGCGGGGAAAAGCGGTGGCTGGTGCTGCGCACCGGCGCAGACTTTCGACTGCGCTGCCTGGGCTGCGGACATGAACTGATGACCCCCCGCCAGAAGGCGGAAAAAAACATCCGCTCCGTGGAAAGGCCAAGCGATTCTCTGAAATGAACACCATCCCCCGTCGGTCACAAAAGTGATGACCCGATGGGGGATGGTTTTTCTTTTTCCGGTGGGACAGGGAAGAACATCTTCCCGCTTGCCGCAGAAATCCAGAGGCAGGCAGCAGGAACTTGCGGCGCGGGCGGGCTGGAAACCGACGCACTTTTTTTGTGCGTGAGGGTATAGTGAATGCCAGTCCCCGGGCAGGGGCGTAACGGAGGAATCCCCTTCACGGTGTCGCAGGAGGTGCATTTCTTGAGCAGAATCCATATGGTTGCCGGGCTGAATTTCTGTGTCAATGGGCTGCTGCTGGCAGGCACAGGATGTATGACCGGGCGGGACACGCGGCTGTGGCGGCTGCTGGCAGCGGCAGCGCTGGGGGCGGTTCATGCGGCGGTGTGCCTCCACCCGGACTGCCGCTTTTTTGGGGCGCTTCCCTGGCGGGTGCTGATTCTGACTGTGATGGCACTGTTGGCCTTCGGATTGGATGCCAGAGCGATTGGAACCTTCCTGCTGGTGACGCTGGCGCTGGGCAGCGCCGTGCGGGAGGTTGGGCGGGGCGGCTGGTGGCAGCTGGCAGCCACCATTGCAGGCATCTTCTGGCTAACGAATCGCGTGCCCCGGCGGCGGTTGATTCCCGTGGAAATCATTGGGCAGGGAAAGACCATTCACCTTCATGCCCTCTATGACACCGGCAATGAGCTGCGGGACCCGGTCACCGGGGAGTCGGTGCTGGTCATTGGAAGCCCGGAGGCAAAACGCTTGACGGGGCTGACGAAAAAGCAGCTGGCGGAGCCGCTGAAAACCATGGAGCAAATGCCCCTGCCTGGTTTGCGCCTGGTGCCCTTCCGGGCGGTGGGAGCGGAGCATGGACTGCTGCTGGCCATGCGTTTTCGCCGGGTGCGGGTGGGCAGAAGAAGGGGGGATGCCCTGGTGGCATTTGCGCCCCAGAGCTTTGGAACGGAATATCAGGCACTTGCGGGAGGGACTTTATGCTGAGACTGTTTGTAAAATGGTTCACCCAAACCACCATCGGCCTTTATTACATCGGCGGCAGCGATACCCTGCCTCCGCCGCTGAAAGGGGAGGAGGAAAAGGCGGCGCTGGAAGCCCTGGAGCAGGGGGACGAGGGGGCAAAGCGGCTGCTGGTGGAGCACAATCTGCGCCTGGTGGTGTATATCGCCCGGCGGTTTGAAAACGTGTCCACAGGGTTAGAGGATTTGATTTCCATTGGAACCATCGGCCTTATGAAAGCCATCGGCACCTATCGGCTGGATAAGAACATCCGCCTGGCGACCTACGCCTCCCGGTGTATTGAAAATGAGATTCTCATGCACATCCGCAAAATCTCCGGCCAGAAGGCGGAAATTTCCCTGGATGAGCCAATCAATTTGGACTGCGACGGCAATGAGCTGCTGCTCTCTGACATCCTGGGCACGGACGGGGACGAGATTTCCCGCCCGCTGGAGGATGATGTGGATTTGTGCGTTCTGCGGCAGGCACTGCGGGAGCTGCCCAGCCGAGAGCGGGAGATTGTGGTCATGCGCTATGGCCTGGAAGGGCAGAAGGAACTGACCCAGAAGGAGGTGGCAGAAAAAATGGGCATTTCCCAATCCTATATTTCTCGCCTGGAAAAGCGCATTATGTTCAAGCTTCGCAAGGAGATGCTTCGCCAAACCAGCTGTGCATAAAAAATCCAGTTGCATTGGAGCTTGTTCTGTGGTATAATCGATACAAATAGTATCGATACAATTTATTATCGATAAAATTGTACGAAAGGACATGGTTCTGATGGAACAGAAGAAAGTATCCAAGTCTGTGCTCAAGCGCCTTCCGGTCTATCTGGCCTATTTGAAGAATCTGCCGGAGGATGGTCCCACCCATATTTCTGCCACGTCCCTGGCAGGGGCGCTGGGAATGGGCGAGGTGCAGGTGCGCAAGGATTTGGCTATTGTTTCCGATGGGGGAAGACCCAAAATCGGCTATCTGCGGGAATCGCTGATTACGGACATTGAGCAGTTTCTGGGCTACGACAACACCACCGATGCGGTGCTCATTGGCGCGGGCAAGCTGGGTCTGGCACTGATGGGCTATATTGGATTTGAGGAATACGGCCTGAATATTCAGGCGGCATTTGATACCAGCCCCACTCAGGAAAAGACCGAGGACGGAAAGCCTATTTATCCCATTTCCAAGCTGGAGCATTTCTGCAAGGTACACAAGGTGCTTATGGGCATTATCACCGTTCCCGCCGCCCACGCGCAGGAGGCGGCCGACCGACTCATTGCCTGTGGCGTGAAAGCAATCTGGAACTTTGCGCCTGTCCACCTGGATGTACCGGAGCATATTCTGGTGCAGAATGAGAACATGGCAACCTCATTGGCGGTGCTCAGTGTCCACCTGAGAGCCCAGCTCACCGAGGAAAAAATGGCCCACGGTGACAGCGCGGACACGGAAAATTCGTAATTTATAAAAAGTGGATCGATCATAAATGTTGGGGTCAGGCGGTGAGCCTGACCCCTTTGCTATAGAAAAAATTGAGCATGGAGCGATAATCCTTTACAATGAAAGTTTCCCTGCCAGACCGAAAGGAAAAGGCCTCCTGCAAGGCGGCCTGCCATGCTATGCCGGCGGCGCGATCTCCCGCATAGGCGGCGCGGATCATGATAAAGCGGTTCAAAGCCGGACTGCCCAAGAGGGACAGTCCGGCTTCTCATCGGGCGTTTCGGTTAGTCCTGGGGCTTCCAGTCCTTGTAGTTTTCGTAGGTGGGGACGGGGTGCTTTTCCTCCGCCCAGAGTTTGTTGGCGCAGGGTTTCCAATTCCTGGCGTACTCCGCGCACTTGCCGCACAGATGCTCGGCAGACTCGGGAGATTGCAGGTCGGTGGACTTGGCACCGGTCTCGGCAACCATTCTCTGTAAGATTTCCGGGTTTTCCAGCATGGGGCAGGGGCGCAGGTGATTTTCGTTGAAGGGCTGGTTGTCCCGGTAGGCCATAAACAGGGGGCTTTTCAGAATTTCCAGCAGGGTGTGGGTGCGAATATTGGCATTGGAGTAGTGAATGAACACGCAGGGCTCGGCATCGCCGTTGGCGTTGATGTGGAAGTAGTTCCGGCCACCTGCAATGCAGCCGCCCACAAACTCGCCGTCATTCTGGAAGTCCATGGTAAACAGTCCCTCGCCGTCCTTCAGCTTGCGAATCTGGCGGATGCGATCCTTGAGGTAAACCCGCTGCTCGGGGGTGGGCAGCAAATCCACGGAGGCATCGTTGCCCACGGGCATATAGTGGAAGTACATGGCGTAGCGGCAGCCTTTGTCCACCATGAGCTTTACAAATTCGGAGCTGGTGACGGACATACAGTTCTTGGAGGTGTAGCAGATGGAGGTGCCGAAAATCAGGCCGTTCTCCTTCAGCAATCCCATGGCGTGCATCACCTTGGCGTAGACACCCTGGCCTCTGCGGAGGTCGTTGACCTCCGGGTCACCTTCCAGAGAGATGGCCAGCATCAGGTTGCCCACCTGCTTCATCTCATCGCAGAAGGTCTGGTCAACCAAGGTGCCGTTGGTAAAGGCCAGGAACTGGCAGTCGTTAAATTCTTTACACAGGCGGATAACATCTTTTTTCCGCACCAGGGGCTCACCGCCGGTGAACATATAGAAATAAACGCCCAGTTCCCGCCCCTGACGGACGACGCTGGCCAGCTCCTCATAGCTCAGATTCAGCTTGTTGCCATATTCTGCGGCCCAGCAGCCTGTGCAGTGCAGGTTGCAGGCAGAGGTGGGATCCATGAGAATCAACCAGGGGATGTTGCACTGATGCACCTCCCGCATTTTGCGGATGGTCATGGTGCCGTTAATCATGGCCTCAAAGCCAAAGTTCAGAGCGGTGGTTTTCAGCACGTTGGGGTCAACCTCGTCCAGCGCCCGATTTATGTACCGATTCAGGGCAGTGCTCTTGTCCGTTACCACGTTGCAGATAGAATCAAAATCCACACTCAGGTTGGAACCGGCGATATATTCGTTCATCATGTCCAGGAGCTTTAGCATTTCGGCTTCCCGATCACCCCGGTTTACCTTCTTCAATATCTGATCGATACCCAGTCCGGCGGCGGCTCGAACCGCCTTATGTGTTAAGTTTCCCATTCTTTTTTCCTCCTAATTGTATTTACGGTACTTTGTGTAACATATAGATTTAATACGCCGTCGATGGCAAGTCCTGTGCCAATCAAGCGGCTGACAATCTCAAATTCCCGGAATTCCATCAGAATTACAAGAACCCCGATGATTGCCGCCACCAACGCAACGACCAAAATCAACCACCAGCACGCTACGCCGATTCGCCTTGCATCAATGGCAGTCTGTATTTTGGACAATGCGTCAATCAGGAAAAACAGCCCAAGAATAATCACAATGTGACCGGTGGCGTAGGAATCCCAAATCATGTAGCAGCCAAGGACGGCAGAGGTGATTCCGAAAATCAAATCAAACTGAAAGGCCAGCTGTAAGGAATCTTTGGAAAAATACCCCAGAAGCCGCACAGCGCCAAAGCCAATCATCAGGGTTCCACCCATCACCATAAACAGAGGCGCTGGAATACCACCCAAAGTCATCACAGCAAGCCCAAAAACAATCAGAATACCAGCGAAGATGGAGTAGGCGTATTTTACCGCTTTCAGCTGCTTCGTTTGATTGTGCCTCCTTTCTGCTTCTAAATCCATGGGGGCATTCTATTCTTTCCTCCGACAAATTTCTACAGACAAAAACGCAGAACCATCCGAATTCGGACAATTCTGCGTTTTTGCCTGGATAATTCAGAGAATGGGTGACGGCGGGAAACGCCGCGGGGGTATTAAATGGCACCGTTTCCCTGCGAAAACTGAATATAGCTGCGGATCACGTCATCCACCGAGCCATAAAAGGTGCGCTCAATTTGCTCCGGGAGCTTTTCGTCAATGGAGGGCATATTCTCCCGAATGACGTGAATGGTCAACCCCACCACGGCGTAGCTGTAAAAATGGGTCACATAGTAGATGCCTTCCTCACTCAGCGCATAGGAAGCTGCCGCCTTGCGGACGAACCGTTCGATGAACAGCTCGGCGGCGGTTTCCAGATACTGCGAAAGGCGCTCCCGGTATTCGGAGTGGTAGAGGTGGTAAATAGCGCGTCGGTTCTCCCGCACCACGGCACTGGCGCGCATATATTCCTTTGCAAAGGAATCGCTTGCTTCGGTGCTCTCTGTGAACTTTGTGATTTCTTGATCGAACAGAGCATCCATCAGGGCGGGAATATTTTCATAGTAATAGTAAAAGGTGTTTCGATTGATGTCTGCCTTTTCAATGATGTCCTTGACCGTGATTTTATCCAGGGGCTTTTGCGTCAGCAAGTCAATAAATGCCTCTGTGATAATTGTCTGTGTCCTTCTGGCCATAAAGCAACTCCTTGTGGTGTTGTGCTAAGCCGCCCCTGCAATTTTATGCAGTTTGCAACAGGCGGCCTTCGCCGCAGAGAAATTCCCTGATTCATGTTTCGTTCACTTGACGACAATTATATTCTCTTTTTCCACCGATTTCAAGAAAGAAAGCTGCGGAAACAGAAAAGGCGGGATGCCCCGGTTCCGTTTCCAGCCGGGGCATCCTGCTTTTAGGGGGAAATATTGAAAGAAAGGGGGATTATACAATAGAGCGGAAGGTGAGCTTGTTCTCCTGGAACATGCCGTACAGCTCCACCCGCTCCCGGAAGCGCTCGGCACCCAGGGCGATTTCTGCGGGGGTGGGGTGGTTTGCCATCAGCTTCCAGCGCAGCTCGGACTCCGGGGTAGCGCTGTGGTGGCTGTCGCGGGGACTGTTGCGGAAGGATTCAATCATCTTGTCGCTGATGTGGCCGTTGCACACATAGCCGCCGATGACGGTATTCTTCTCCTTCACCGCGTCAATGCCTGCGGTGAGGGAGCCGGTTCCGTGGGCCGCATCCGCCCAGTAGGCCAGGGTACAGAAGACGCCAACGGTCTTGCCTTCCAGCTTGTCCATGAATGCCTTCATCTGGGCGTTGGGGCCGCCTTTGTCCACCCAGTAGCCCAGCAGGAGGATGTCGCCGTCCAGGGCGGGTTCTCCCTCCGCCAGGTCATGAATGGATTTTTCCGCATCTCCAAGGCCGTCATAGATGCCCTGGGCCAGCTTTTTGGTGCAGCCGCTGAGGCTGGAATAAATCACCTGAATTTTCATATCCACCGCTCCTTACTGTGCAGCCGGAATCCGTGCTTCCAGCAGGTCAACCAGCTTATTGATGCTGCTGATGGATTGCAGTCCCTTGCTGGTGACGTACTCGCCGCCCAGGTACACGATGTTATTGTTGGCAACGGCGTCCAGTTGGTTCCACAGGGTCCGGTTCTCGTCAAAGGTAGCATCGAAGGTCTCTTGCAACACTTCGGCAGAGGGAGCGGAGGGGGAGATGGCGAAGATGATGTCGGGGTTCAGGCCCAGGGTGATTTCGGTGTCAATGGTGGTGGTGGGGCTGTCGCCGTCCACCAGGGAGTCGGTCAGGTTCTCAAAGGGGAGCATAGCCAGCATACTGCCCAGGTAGCCCTTGCTGGTCTGCTGGTAGGTGCCGGGCTGAAAGAAGAAAATCATCATGCTCTGGGTTTCGTGGGCAGCGGTGAAGTCGGCGCAGCGGGCTTCCACGGCGGCAAATTCATCCGCCAGCTCCTGCTGGAACGCATCGCCGCCAAAGCTTTTGGCCAGGCACAGGGTTTCTTCCTTGGTCTGAGAATAAGAAATGGAGGGTCCCTCGCTGGTATAGAAGCAGGTGATGCCGGCATCCTCAAAATTCTTGCCATAGGCTTCGGCCTGATAGCTGCCCAGAATCACCAAATCCGGCTCATAGGAAATCACCGATTCCACATCCAGTGACTTCATGCCAACGGAAATGGCGGGCAGCTCATACACCCAGTCGGGCAGCCCGGAGGTGGCGTTGGAGGTAATGGCAACGGGATGGATGTCCAGCCGTGCCAGCACCTGCAAGGCGGTGTTGGACAGGCACACAATGCGCTCCGGCACCTTGTCCAGCTGGGTGGTTTCGCCGAACTGCTCTTGCAGGTGGGCGGGGTAGTACATGGTGAATGCGCTGTCCGTGTCGGCAGCCTCGGCAAAGCCGATGGAGGCCATTGCCATCATGCAGCAAACGGCCAGAATGAGGGAAATCAGTTTCTTCATGGTTTATTCTCCTTTTTAATAATGTAGGGTGTTGTATTCACGATGAGGGGGCATCAGTCGGCATCAATGCTGATAGCCAGGATTTTCTGTGCCAGCTCATTGTAAACCTGGTGCATGGGGGATTCGGTTAGACATTCAAACACGGTGCCGCCGCCGGCCTCGGCCTTCTGGATGTCGCCGCAGCGGGGGATATACTGAATGACGTCAATGCCGATTTCTTCGGCAGCCTTGGCCACAGTCTCCCGCTCGTTTTCCGTGTTGCGGGCGTTGAGAATCAGGCCGCCCAGCCGGGCATAGCCCCGCCCTGCAAAGTTGCGCACGGCCTGGGCAATGTTGTTGGCGGCGTACAGGGCCATCATTTCGCCGGAGGAGACGATGAAAACCTCGCGGGCGTAGCCGTCACGGATGGGCATGGCAAAGCCGCCGCACACCACATCGCCCAGCACATCGTAAATGACGATGTCCGGCTGGTAGGTTTCAAAGGCTTCCAAATCCGCCAGTTTTTCAAAGGCGGAGATAATGCCTCTGCCCGCGCAGCCCACGCCGGGGGTGGGGCCGCCGGATTCCACGCACAGCACGCCGTTGTAGCCCCGGAATACCACATCGTCCAGGGTCAGCTCCTCGCCCTTGCTGCGCAGCTGCTCCAAAACTGTGGGGATGCGCCGTCCGCCCATCAGACCCTTGGTGGAGTCGGCCTTGGGGTCGCAGCCAACCTGCATCACCTTGTAGCCCATGTGGCTGAGGGCCGCGGAAAGATTGGAGGTGGTGGTGCTTTTGCCGATGCCGCCTTTACCGTAAATTGCAATTTTTCTCATTTCTTACCTCAGATACCGCAGTTGCGGAAATATAGATTTTTCTGTTCCATCAGCCAGTCCATGCCCTTTTCACCCATGATGGGCAGGTGGGAGGCGTACTGGGTCAGTCCCTCAAAGGGGAAGGAAACGGGGGTATAGAAGTTATCCTCGCCGCAGAAATTGGGAATGATGTTGTCGCCCAGCACCCAGGCGTGGTGAACAGAGCCAAAATAGTCCAGTCGGTCCTTTTCTCTGGGGAACACCGTTACTTCCCCGTTGGAGTTGGGAACCGCTTTCAGGCTGTGGTGGCAGTCCATGCAGGCCACATCCACTTCCATTTCACGCATGGCGCCCGCCAGACCCACAATCACGTCATAGTCCCCGGACAGCACAGCCACCGGCTCCCGGCGGTGCATCATGCCCATGGGGCCGCCCATGGTGGCGGGGGCATTGTCGGCAATCTTTTCTTCCAGCCGTGCCCGCAGCTCCGGGTTGATGGGCTGGCCGATAACCTGAGAGATGGATTCCAGCCATTTAAGCGTCCCTTCGTAGCCATAGGGCGCACCGTAAACATAGGGGGTGCCGCTCTGCTTTTTCAGCGTCTCGGCAATGTCCCGTGCTTCTGCCCGAATCACCAGGTTCAGGGCGGACTGTCCGGCGGTGCGCAGCTGCTCAGTGGTGCTTTCCAGACCCAGCACCAGGCGGCAGTGCCAGCCAAAGGCTTCGGTCATCAGCTGTTGCAGCTCCCACACGTCAGAGCGAATGCGGTAAGAACCGGCGGAAGCGCCCAGAATCTGGTAGCTCTTTTCCTCGGTCACGCCGGTCTTCTCGGTAAATTCCTTGATGAGCAGCTTGTTCACCGCCCGCAGACCATAGGTGTAATCGCCCCGGAAACCGCCGTCCTCAAAGGCAATCAGCCGGGCGTGTACTTTCTCCTGAATAGCAGTGCAGACACCCTTCACGTCCGTGCCGATGACGGCAATCACCGCGGAGGCCACCACAAAAATCACCTTCGGGGCGTACATGGCGTCAATTTCCAGGATGGCCTTTTCCAGCCGGGACACGTCGCCCATGACCACGTCATCCTCGCTGATGTGGGTGGTGTACAGGCGGCCCCGCATCCGGAAGCCCAGGGAGCCATAAAGTCCGCCGCCAAAGTGGGTGGTTCCGGCGGGGCCGTATTCCAGCACAATGCCATCCTGAATGGGAAGCAGGCTCCAGATGATGGCCATCCGGTCAGAAGGAGATGGGAAATAACGGGTTAAGCTCATTGCTTGCTCCTCTCCGCAGCCGCTTTCAGCATGGCTGCAATCACCATTTGATTCACTTCAAAGCCCAGCATGTTGTAGGCGTTCATCATGCGCACCATCACGGTGCCCACCGCCCGCATTTCCGGCCCCGTTCCGGCACCGATGTTCATGTCAGGCTTCAAAATGGGGTACATGTAGCCCAACGCGCCCATGTTGGCGGCGCGGGTCACATAGGGGTCACAGTGGGCAAGAATCATGTCCCGCCAGCGCCGGTCAATGTCCTCTAAATCGGAGATTTGCAGCAGCACCGGCTCCATTCCCAGCTCTGTGAGGAAGGCGTGAAGCTCAAAGTTACACAGGGCGGTGTTGCCGCTGAAATAGGTCAACCCCTTGAGCTTGTGGGCGGCGGCCTCACTGCGGGCCACTGCATCGGCATAAGCCGTCCGCAGCTGCTCCGGCATGGGCTTTTCCAGAGCGGCAAAGAGCTGCTCGTAAGCAGTCAGAATGCTGTCCGGGCGGCTGAACCGCTCAAAATCCACATAAGGGATGCCGAATTTTTCTTCCATGGCTTTTGCCAGGGGCAGTCCCACCGGATGTACCACCAGGTTCACCTTGGCGGTGGGGGCGTTCTGAATATCAGAGACGGAACAGCTTCCCGGCAGGGTCAGGCCCACGGGCACGCCGTTCTCCCGCAGAATGCGGCAGGTTTCGGTTTTACTGAAATCACCCAGCCGCAGGCCCAGCACATTGACGCTCCCGTTGCATTCCTTGGGCTGCATCAGGGGCAGGCAGCCGGTCAGGGTGTGCTCAATACCCGGCATGTGGTCGTCAGTCTTGAAATTCTCGGCGTGGACAACCACCACCGGGAAGCCGTACTGGCTGCTGAACACCGCCGCCATGGATTCCACATCGTCGCCGGTGACTTCCGGGACGCAGGTGGTGACAGCAAAGACACATTTGGGGTGATATTCCTCGTTCAGCTCGTGGAATGCCTCGGTGATGGCCTCCTTGCAGCCGAAGGTCACATCGTGCTGGTCCAGCACAACGGAAACAATCTGGCAGCCCTCGGAGGCCATCCGACCGCCGTCAGAGGTTGCCATTTTGGTATAATAGGTGCATTCATCCGGACCGATGACCAGCATGACGGCATCCCGGATTTTTCCGATGGTGAGCATGGCACCCATCAGCGGGCAGTGGTAGCCGGGAAACAGGGCATAGGACAGGGGCTCCACCTGCTTCATCATGCTGACCTCGCTCAGGCGGTGCAGACGGCTTCCGATTCGTTCACTTGTTTGGTTCATACTTCCTCCGTTCGCTGCTGCCCAGCTCTTTGTAGACAATCAGCGGTTTTTTTCTGCCCGGAATGTGGGCAATTTCACAGTCCACGCCATAGACCTCTTTCATCATCTGGCTGGTGATGACTTCTTCGGGCGCGCCCTCGCTGAACTTCCGCCCGTTCTGAATCACCACCACATGGTCGCTGACCTCCATGGCCTGCCCCAAATCGTGCAGCACCATCACAACGCCGATGCCGGTGGTGCGGTTGAGCTGCCGCACCAGATTCAGTGTCTCATACTGGTGGGAAATGTCCAGATAGGTGGTGGGCTCGTCCAGGAACATCAGCTCCGGCTGCTGGGCCAGCACCGTGGCAATCCAGACCCGCTGGGCCTCGCCGCCGGAAATCTCATAGATGGATTTGTCCCGGAACTGCCAGGTGCCGGTGGATTCCATGGCCCAGCGGATGATGTCCTCGTCCTCCTGGCTCTTGCCCCGCATGGGTTTTTGATAGGGCATTCTGCCGTAGCTCACCAGCTCCTTCACCCGGAAATCCGAGGGGGCGGAGTGAACCTGGGGCAGCACGCCCAGCTTTTGGGCCAGAGCCTTGGGCTTCATCTGGCGGATGTCCTTGCCCTCCAGCAGGACGGAGCCCTGCTGGAAGCGGATAAGCCGGGTGATGGCCTTGAGCACCGTGGACTTGCCGGAGCCGTTGGGGCCAATCAGGGTGGTGATTTTTCTCCGGTCAATGGCGATGTCCATGCCGTCCACAACCACCCGCTCGCCGTAGCCGATTTGAAGATTGGTAGCCTCAAGTGCCATTGAATTTTCCTCGCTTTCTGAGCATATACAGGAAGAACGGGCCGCCGCACACGCTCATCATCACGCCCACGGGAATTTCCGTGCCGGGTATCAGGGAGCGCCCCAGGGTATCTGCGGCCAGCACCATCAGCGCACCGGTCAGGACGGAGGTGGGCAGCATCGCCTTGTAGTCGGAGCCAACCAGCATCCGGGAGATATGGGGGGCGCACAGCCCCACAAAGCCAATCATGCCCACCTCGGCCACGGTGGCCGCTGCCAGAAAAGCGGAAATGGCGGAAAGGACAATCCGGCTCAGGTTGACCCGGATGCCCAGATTTTTGGCCATTTCATCCCCAAGCTGCAAGGCGTTGGCATTGCGGATGCTTAAAAAGGAAAGAAACAGTCCAATGGATGCATAAACGGCGCAGACCGAGGCCTTCGTCCAGTTTCCGCCGGACAGGCTGCCGTTCATAAACGCCAGCACACCGGACAAATTGTCGCTGTTTTGCAGCTGGAGGAAGGCATTGTAGCCGCCCAGCACGGAGTTGACGGCCACGCCGGAGAGAATGATGCGCACCGGGTCAACGCCACCCTTCCAGGCCAGCAGGTAAATCAGCACACAGGCACCGGCTGCTCCTGCAAAGGCAAACAGCGGCACCGAATAGGACAGACCCGGAAACAGCAGAAGCACCGTAATTGCCGCCGCACCGGCACCGGCGGACACGCCGATTGTGCCGGGGTCAGCCAGGGGATTGCGCATCACCGCTTGCAGCAGCGCACCGGCGGCGGAGAGGCTGGAACCCACCAGCAGCGCCAGTACCGCCCGGGGGAGGCGGAGATAGAGCACCGTCACCCGCACCTTTCCGGCGCTCTCATTCCACAGGGCATTCCAAACCTCCGAGAGGGAATAGCGGGCGCTGCCAATGGCAATGCTCAGCAGGAAGGTGAAGAAAAGCAGCGCCAGCAGTACGCCCCAAACCACGCCCAGGCGAAGCAGCCGATTGCCGGCACGATTCTGGTTTTTCTTTCCCATTTATTTCTCCGCGTAGAAGGCTTCAATGCAGTCAATCAGGGTGTTGATGCTGTCCACCACATGAATACCGGCAGTGGAGCAGAATTCCACTGGCAGATAAATCACATCTCCGTTCTTAATAGCATCGATGGAATACCAGTAGGCCTCATTTTCGGAATAGGCCTGCTCCATCAGCGCCTGGTGCTCCTGCGCCGTGCCGCTGCCCACGCACAGCACCAGCTCGGGGTTATAATCCAGCGCCTGCTCAAAATCCAGCTTTGTCATGGAGGAGACTTCGTTTTCATACACATTTTCAAAGCCCATCATGGCGGCCATGGAGGCCAGGGTGCCGCGGGCAGTCTGGATGTAGTGGTTGGAGGTATCGCCGGACTGCAGTTTATCTTTGCT
>URPI01000036.1 GCA_900549705.1 uncultured Eubacteriales bacterium | reverse complement strand
TGATGAGGGGTGGCGAGAGCTAGAAAGTTCAAAAATCCCCGTTGAATGGTACAAAGATGAAACAAATACCATTCATCCAGCTACATTCATGAACCAACCTGTCGCTGCCCCTCATCAGTCACGACAAAATATCGGTTCCGAGATGCCGATATTTTGTCGTGACAGCTTCCCCCCGGGGGAAGCCAAGGGGTGATAACCATAAGCCGACTCCGCACAACGCAGCCGGTTGTTCCATATCTTCATGCCAATAACGTGTTCATATATATTTAACTCATGCAATCATCCTGTTTTTATATCCGTAAAAATTGACATCCCTCCCTCGGCGTGGTATATTAGGTAATAATTCTAGTTAAAGAGGTATCTACCATGGACTATCATGCATTAGCAGCGCTTCTGTTCCCCGATGTCACCACCACCTGCGAGGAGCTGGAAGAAAAATATCCCCCCCGAAATGTGCCTGAAGGGGCTGTTATCACCCGTATGGCTCCCTCCCCCACCGGCTTTGTCCATCTGGGCAACCTGGTGCAGGGTCTGACCAGTGAACGTATGGCACACCAGAGCGGCGGCGTGCTGTTCCTGCGGGTGGAGGACACCGATGCAAAGCGGGAGATTCCCGGTGCAGTGGAGGTTCTGATTGAATCTCTGAAGCACTATGGCATCCACTTTGACGAGGGTGCCACCATCGACGGCGACAACGGCAGCTATGGCCCCTACCGTCAGCGTCAGCGGGCAAGCATCTACCATGTGTACGCCAAGAAGCTGGTAGAAGAAGGAAAAGCCTATCCCTGCTTCTGCACCGAGGAAGAACTGGCCGCCATGCGGGAAAAGCAGGAGGCGAACAAGGAAACCACCGGCTACTACGGTGCCTACGCCATCTGGCGTGACCGCCCCATGGAAGACATTCAGGCGCAGCTCGCCGCCGGGCAGCCCTGGGTGCTGCGGTTCCGCTCCACTGGTGACGTGTCCCGTCAGTTCAAATTCAACGACCTGGTGAAAGGCGAACTCACCGTCACCGAAAATAACATCGACCAGGTGCTGCTGAAATCCGACGGCATCCCCACCTATCATTTCGCCCATGCAGTAGACGACCATCTGATGCGCACCACCCATGTGGTGCGGGGCGATGAATGGCTGCCCAGTCTGCCTTTCCACATTCAGCTGTTCCAGGCACTGGGCTTCAAGCTGCCCAAGTATGTCCACATTGGACCGCTGATGAAAATGGACGGCAACTCCAAGCGCAAGCTCTCCAAGCGGAAAGACCCGGAGCTGGCACTGACCTATTATAAATCCGAGGGCTTCCCCGTTCAGGCGGTGTATGAATACATCATGACCCTGTTGAACTCCAACTACGAGGACTGGCGCAGAGCCAACCCCACCGCCCCCGCCACCGACTTCAATTTCAGCCCCAAGAAGCTGAACCCCGCCGGAAACCTCTTTGACTACGCAAAACTCTGCGATGTCTCGAAAAACGAAATTGCCAAAATGGACGCTCAGCAGGTATACGCCCTGCTGGTGGAGTGGGCGCAGGAGTTCGACCCGGACTTCGCTCAGAAGCTCACCGCCGACCCCGATTTTGCAGTCCGGATTCTTGCCATCGGTCGGGGCGGCAAGAAGCCCAGAAAGGACATGGCAACCTGGGCAGATGCAAAGCCTTATATGGGCTTCTTCTATGACGAATATCTGGAAGCGCCCGTATTTGAGGAGAAGTTTGAGAAAACAGTCATCCGCAGCGCACTGGAAAAATTCCTGGAGCGGTTCGACTTCCAGGACGATGCCACTGTTTGGTTTGACAAGGTGAAGGAGATTACCCAGGAGCTGGGCTTCACCACCGACATGAAGGCCTATAAGCAGAACCCCGATGATTTCCCCGGCACTGTGGCAGACGTTTCCACCTTCCTGCGTCTGGCCGTCACCGGCAAAACCAACTCCCCCGACCTGTATACCGTGATGCAGATTTTGGGGTACGAGCGCACTGTGGCAAGAATCCGCAAGGCCATGGAGCAGCTGGCCTAAGACCGGTGCTGCATATGGAAAACCAGCTCATCAGCATCATCATTCCCCTGTATAACGCCCAGGGGTATATCGACCACATTGTTCCCTGCGTGATGCAGCAGACCTATCCCAATCTGGAAATTCTCCTGGTCAACGACGGCTCCACCGACGACACCCTCGAAAAATGCCAGGCATACCAAGCCCATGACGGGCGGATTCGGGTGCTGTCCCAGAAAAACGGCGGCGTGGGTGCAGCCCGCAACTATGGCCTTGCCCAGGCTCGGGGGGACTATGTGTCCTTTGTGGATGGGGATGATTACCTGAAGCCGGACTTTATCGAAACGCTGTACCGCTGCGCCGTCCAGGAGAACTGCGACGTGGTGTGCGCCGACTATGTTGAGACTTTGGGCAGCTATGACCTCACCCCACTGAACGGAACGTTCCCTGCCCCCAGAGCGGAGCGCACCATCGAAAGCCACATAGACGTTCTGCGGGACTATTGCAAAAACACTGACCAGTACGGTGCCATTGCCTGTGCAAAGCTGTGGGCACGTCCCCTCGCCCAGAAGGAGCGGTTTGACAAGCTTCGCTATGGCGAAGATACCCTTTATACCCAGAGTACCCTGCGCCACGCCAAGCGCATCAAACTGCTGGGGTATCAGGGCTACTATTACATCCGCTGGGATTTAAGCGCCACCAAACGCACACCGCTCAATGATTACGGACGGCTGACGGATTATGTCACGCTGAAAAAGGAGATGGTGCGCATCTGTGCCGGAGTGCAGGACGAGACGTTGCTGCATACCTTTCAGGAGCAGTACGCCAGCGCCATTGTTACCGTTGCCCGCGCCACCATCGAAATGCCCCCAGCGGAAAGCCGGGAGATTCAGCGGAAAATATTGCAGGAATTAAAGGAAGGGCGGCTGTTTCCCCTGCTCCCCTTCCCAAAGCGGGTAGAGCTTTTCCTGTACCGGTATTGCAATTCCCTCTACCGGGCAGCAATGAAACGGCATCTTGCCATGCAAAGCTAACCACCCCCTCGCCGGTGCGCCGCAAACGCATCGGCGATTTTTCTTTACAGGCAGAGAAAGTTATGATATGATTTTTGCGATTGATTTTTTGGGGGTAAAGACCATGCAGCAACCATACAGCACTGGCGAATTTGAGGAGAAATACACCTACTGTGGAAATGACCTGGGTCACCGTTATACAAAGGAGAAAACCACCTTCCGCCTGTGGGCACCCACAGCACAGCGCGCCGCCGTGCGCCTGTACAAAAGCGGAACAGCCGAAGCCCGCGACCTGCTGAAAACCATTGTCATGACCGCTGACCGTCAGGGCACCTGGGTTGCAGAGGCCATTGGCGACCAAAATGGTATTTATTATACCTATCAGGTCACCGTGGACGGGAAGGAAGCGGAGGCCATCGACCCCTATGCTGTGGCCGCCGGGGTAAACGGAGTCCGTGGCATGATTACCGACCTATCCGCCACCAATCCCGCCGGATGGGAGCTGGACAAGAGTCCCGTCACTGCTCAGCACTTCACCGATGCCGTTATCTATGAGCTGCACGTGCGGGACTTTTCCATGGACGCTTCCTCCGGCATGACAGCCAAAGGAAAATTTTCCGCCTTCACCGAAACAGGAACACAAACGCCTTCCGGCTGTCAGACCGGCATGGACTACCTCCGGCAGCTGGGGGTCACCCATGTTCACCTGCTGCCCGTTTATGACTTTGGCTCCGTTGACGAAACACATCCAGAAAGCAGCTACAACTGGGGCTATGACCCCATGAATTTCAACCTGCCGGAAGGCTCCTATTCCACCAATCCCTATGACGGCGCAGTGCGCATCCGGGAGATGAAGCAGGCTGTCCAGGCGCTGCATCAGAACGGCCTGGGGGTTATTATGGATGTGGTCTATAACCATGTCTACCATGCCTCTGATTTCAGTGTGAACAAGCTGGTGCCCGGCTATTTCAGCCGGGAAAATGCCGCCGGTGTCCTTTCAAATGGCTCCTGCTGCGGCAACGACACTGCCTCGGAGCGCTCCATGGTACGCAAATTCATTGTGGATTCCGTGAATTACTGGGCGGACGAATACCACATCGATGGCTTCCGGTTTGACCTGGTGGGGCTTATCGACGTGCAGACCATTAGCGAAATCATCCGCACCGTGCGCCAGAAGCATCCCCACTGCATTTTCTACGGTGAGGGCTGGAACATGAAAACCGAAGTGACGAAGCCCAATGTTCCCCTGGCCGTCCAGGGAAGCGCAGACCGTTTGCCGGAATTTGCATTCTTCAATGACACCTTGCGGGATACGCTGCGAGGCTCTGTGTTTGACGACCACCTGCCGGGCTACATCTCCGGTCAATCAGTGGACAGCGCCCATCTGCTGGAATGCTTCCGGGGGCGGATGCCCTGGAGCAGCAACCCCTGCCAGATTATCAATTATGTCTCCTGCCATGATAACCACACCCTCCACGACCGAATTGCCCAGGCGCTGCCTCAGGCTGACACGGCAGAGCTGGCACGGCGCAGCCGATTCGCCGCAGCCTTCACCCTGCTGAGTACCGGTGTCCCCTTCTTCCAGGCAGGAGAGGAAATGCTTCGCAGCAAGCGGGACAAAACCGGCCACTATGTTGAAAACAGCTACAACGCCCCGGACAGCATAAACGCCATCCGCTGGGCGGCGCTGGAAACGGAGGACGGAGCAAAAACCGCCCGCTATTACCGCGGGCTGTTGGCCATCCGCAAGACCCACTCGCTGTTCCGGCTGAACAACAGCGCGGATGTGCTGCGGTGCATCTCCCTCCTTCCAGGTGTCCCCCAGCCCCTCACCGTTTTTCAGCTGGAAAATGAGCAGGAAACCATTTTAGCTGCCTTTAACCCCGGAAAAGCAGGAATGCGTCTCTCCCTTCCGGCGGGACTCTGGCAGGTTCTTGTACAGGATGATTTTGCGGACAGCGACAGCCTTGGCACGGTGTCGGGCAGCGTAGCCGTTCCCTCTGTGTCGGCGCTGGTGGTCATTTCTTGCAAGGACAAGAGCGGACTGTAAGCGTTTTGGATAATTCCGATGATTTTTGATTGACAGATTCAGTGAAAGTGACTATAATATAGACATCCACTGAGCAAGGAGGCAATTGAAAATGGAAAAAAAGATTTTCACCATCAGCAGAGAATACGGTGCCGGCGGTTTGCCGGTAGGGCATTTGATTGCCGAAAAGCTGGGCATTCCCTTCTATGACAAGAAGCTGGTTGAGCATGTAGCTGAGGAATCCGGTTTCGCTCCCAAATTTATCGAGGAGCACGGTGAGCACGCCCCCAGCCGCAGCGTGTTTTCCTACGCTTTTGCCCCCCAGGGTGTCCCCGGCGTGATGAATGGCCTCTCCACTTCCGACTATCTATGGAATGTGCAGTGCAGCGTCATTCTACAGCTGGCCGAGCAGGGTCCCTGCGTGATTGTCGGGCGGAACGCCGATTACATTCTGAAAGACCGGAATGACGTGTTTAACGTCTATCTCCATGCCAGCACCCCCGCCCGCATTGCCCGCATTTTGGGTGACGGAGTAGTGACGAAGGATCCCGAAGGTCTGCTGGCCGAGCGGGATAAGCGCCGCCGCCTGAACTACCAGCACTACACCGGAAGAACCTGGGGAATGTCCCAGAACTACCATATGTGCCTGGACACCAGCGTCCTTGGCTTTGAAAAGAGCGCAGAGCTGATTATAGAGGCTGCCAAGGCCTGCACCAAGTAAGTGAAAACACAACCACTGGCTTCACCGCAGTGGTTGTGTTTTTTATTCAAAAAGGCACGCAAAGCAATGATGCTCTGCGTGTCGAACGAGGCGGGTTGCAGCCCCTTCGGTTCAATATCCACCGAAACAGTCCGCTTTTTTGCAGGCTGCCTATTTAAATGAATGGGGGGATTGTATTTTTCTGCTGTTTCCTGTAAAATAGAAACAGTACAAAGAAGGGGTGGGAAAACATGATTTGCAGCGTTCGTACCATGTGCATCCACGGAATCCGGGGCAGTCTTGTGACGGCGGAGGCCTATATTTCCAATGGTCTTCCCGGCTTTGACATTGTGGGGCTGCCGGATGCCGCCGTGAAGGAGGCACGGGAGCGGGTTCGTGCCGCTGCCAAAAGCAGCGGTGTCACCTTCCCCAACAGCCGCATTACCGTGAATCTGGCACCCGCCAGCCTGAAAAAGAGCGGCACTCACTTTGACCTGCCTATCTTGCTTGCCATTCTGGCTGCCTACGGTCAGGTGCGTAAGCCCCGGCTGGACTGCGCCTTTCTGGGGGAAGTTGCCCTGGACGGCACGGTGCGGCGGGTGTCCGGCGTGCTGCCCATGGTGCTGGCAGCCAAGCGGGAGGGCATTGAACGGATTTACGTTCCCGCCGAAAACGCCGCCGAGGCAACCCTTGCCCATGGCCCTGCCATCTACCCCATTACCAGCGTTTCTCAGCTGGTGGACGGACTGAACGGTCTGGCAGAACTGGAGGAGGAGCCAATCTGGGTGCCCACCCAGGAGAATGTCCCTCAGCTGGATTTCAAGGATGTGCTGGGGCAGGAAAAGGTGAAGCGGGCGCTGGAGGTTGCCGCTGCCGGTGGGCACAATGTGCTGCTCATCGGCCCGCCGGGTTCCGGAAAAAGTATGCTCAGCAAGCGGCTGCCCTCCATTTTGCCGGACATGACCTGGGAAGAATCGCTGGAGGTGACCCAGATATACTCGGTGCTGGGGCGGCTGAACGAGCATCATCCTCTGGTGTCCCGCCGTCCTTTCCGAGCGCCCCACCACACCGTTTCCAATGCCGGATTGGTAGGCGGCGGCAGCAACCCCATCCCCGGCGAAATTTCCATGGCGCACAAGGGCGTTCTGTTTCTGGACGAGATGCCGGAGTTTCGCAAGGACAGCCTGGATTTAATGCGCCAGCCCCTGGAGGATGGTCAGGTCACCATTTCCCGGGTCTCCGGCACGGTCACCTACCCCGCCGAATTTATGATGGTATGCGCCATGAACCCCTGCAAATGCGGATGGTACGGCGACCCCAGCGGGCGCTGTCAATGCAGTGAAGCCGCCGTTCATGCCTACCAAAGCCGCATTTCCGGCCCTATGCTGGATCGGATTGACATTGTGGTGGAGGTCACCTCCGTGCAATATGAGGATTTGCGTACCCGTGCCGAGGGCGAGCCATCCAGCGCCATCAAGCAGCGGGTGGATGATGCCCGGAGCATTCAGAATCAGCGCTTCGGCGTGTCCAGCGGAATGTGCAACGCCCGGATGGGTCCGGGCGAAATGCGCACCTACTGCGCCCTTGGTGAAGAAGCGGAGGCGCTGATGAAGCTGGCATTTGAAAGCATGGGTCTCACCGCCCGCAGCTATGACCGGATTATTCGGGTGGCACGCACCGTAGCAGACCTGGACGGCAGCCCGGACATCCAGGCGCAGCACATTGCCGAAGCAATTCAGTATCGCTCGGTGCAGATTGGAAGCCGATGGTAATTGGGAGGGCAGCCTGTGAACATCCGCTATCATGACATCTGCATCCGGGATGCAGAGCCGAAGGACTGCGCCCAACTGGCCGCCTGGTGGAATGACGGGGCGGTAATGGCTCACGCCGGGTTCCCCAAGGGTCTGGGCATCACTGCGGCACAGGTGGAGCAGCAGATTGCTGCTGATACGGACACCACCCGGCGGCGGCTGATGATAGACTACCAGGGCACTTCGATTGGGGAAATGTGCTTTTATGTGTCTGAGCATACCAAATATGAAATTGGCATCAAGATATGTGAACCATCCTTCCAGGAAAAGGGACTGGGGCGCATGATTTTGAGTATGCTGATTGAGGAGCTGTTCCATCGAGGTGCAACCCTTATTTTTCTGGACACAGATTTGAAAAACACCAGGGCGCAGCATGTTTATGAACTGCTGGGCTTCAAAAAGGTGGCTGTCCGCCCGGATTCCTGGAAAGACCAGCTGGGGCAGCTGCAATCCACCGTTGATTACGAGCTGATAAACAAGGATTTTCATAATTACAAAGTTTCCGCCCCACTTTATAAAGGAGGTAAACAATGAAGCATTCTAACATTACACGGAAGCTCGTCCGGCTGGCACTGGCTGCAATGACGCTGCCCCTTTTTGCCTGCATGGGCTTCGCCGGTGATGTGCCGGAAAGAGATTATCACGCAGAAAACGAATATATGGAGCTGGCACTGACCGAAGCACGGGAGGGGATTCACCACAACCACGGCGGTCCCTTTGGCAGCATCATTGTGAAGGACGGGAAGGTTATCGGGCAGGGACACAACATGGTACTTGTGAACAACGACTCCACCGCTCACGGAGAAATCACTGCCATACGAAATGCAGAGGCAAACATCGAAAGCTTCGACCTGACCGGCGCTGTCCTGTATACCACCGGGGAACCCTGCCCCATGTGCCTTGCCGCCTGTCTGTGGGCAAATATTGACATGGTTTATTATGGCTGCACCATTGAGGACAATGCCATCATCGGCTTCCGGGATGAGGCTTTTGACAATATGTTCGGCGGCAGAGCGGCATTCAAGAACTATTTGATTGAACTCGACCGGGATGCCTGCCTGAAGCTGTTTGAAGAATACACCAGCCTGAATCGGGACAAATATTGATGTCCAACGAAATGAACGGAGAAGTGCTATGAAAAACCCAATTCAAAAAACCATGACGAAAAAGATGACCCAGGATTGGAAGGGCTATAGCATCAAGGTGCTGCTTTTTATCTGCGTCTGCCTGCTGTTAGACTGGTATCAGGAGAAAAAGGCACAGGACGGTGCCTCCATTTCCACCTGGGGCGAAGTCCCGGAGAGAGAGGAATGACGGTGGGCAAAATTTTCAATTTTAACGGCTTTTGGTTTTGAAAATCGTTTTCATTTCTTCCAGGCATGGAAATTTTTACAATATGCCCGAGAATATCTTGTACCATTCCGCTAAATTTTACACAAGATATGGTTTTTCGCCTTTACAAAATGGCTCAAAGATGGTAGAATATACGCGACAAAATCTGAATACTTTAGGAGGTATTTCATTTTGGCAAGAAAATTTAAAACCATGGACGGCAATACTGCTGCCGCCCACGTCAGCTATGCTTTTACTGAGGTTGCTGGTATTTACCCCATCACCCCCTCCAGCCCCATGGCTGACAACGTTGACCAGTGGTCTGCCGCTGGCCGTAAGAACATTTTTGGCAACACCGTTAAGGTCGTTGAGATGCAGTCCGAGGCCGGCGCTGCCGGTACCGTTCACGGCTCTCTGGCCGCCGGTGCCCTGACCACCACCTACACTGCTTCCCAGGGTCTGCTGCTGATGATCCCCAATATGTACAAGATCGCCGGCGAGCTGCTGCCCTGCGTGTTCCATGTGTCCGCCCGCTGTGTCGCTACACAGGCTCTGAACATCTTCGGCGACCACTCCGACGTTTACGCCTGCCGTCAGACCGGCTTCGCCATGCTGTGCGAAACCAACGTGCAGGAAGTCATGGATCTGGGCGCTGTTGCTCACCTGGCTGCCATTGAGGGCCGCGTTCCCTTCATCAACTTCTTCGATGGCTTCCGTACCTCCCACGAAATCCAGAAGATTGCAATCTGGGACTACGAAGACCTGAAGGACATGGTGGACATGGAGGCTGTGGAGGCGTTCCGCAAGCACTCCCTGAACCCCGAGCGTCCCGCAATGCGCGGCTCTCACGAGAACGACGACATCTTCTTCCAGCATCGTGAATCCTGCAACAAGTACTATCAGGCACTGCCTGCCATCGTTGAGAAGTACATGGGCAAGGTCAACGAGAAGCTGGGCACCAACTATCAGCTGTTCAACTACTACGGCGCACCCGATGCTGACCGCATCATCGTTGCCATGGGCTCCATCAACGACGTGGCTGAGGAAGTCATCGACTACCTGAACGCTCACGGCGAAAAGGTCGGCCTGGTCAAGGTTCGCCTGTTCCGTCCCTTCTGCGCTGAGAAGCTGCTGGCTGCCATTCCTGCCACCGCCAAGAAGATTGCTGTTCTGGACCGCACCAAGGAGCCCGGCTCCCAGGGTGAGCCTCTGTACCAGGATGTCGTCATGGCTCTGGCCAAGGCCGGCCGCAACGATGTGACCGTGATTGGCGGCCGTTACGGCCTGGGTTCCAAGGATACCCATCCCGCTTCCGTCTTCGCCATCTACGAGGAGCTGGCAAAGGACGCTCCCAAGCACGAGTTCACCGTTGGCATCGTGGACGATGTCACTCACCTGTCCCTGGACGAGAAGGTTTCCCCCAACACCGCTGCTGAGGGCACCATCGAGTGCAAGTTCTGGGGTCTGGGCGGCGACGGCACCGTTGGCGCCAACAAGAACTCCATCAAGATTATCGGTGACCACACTGACAAGTACGTTCAGGCTTACTTCCAGTACGACTCCAAGAAGACCGGCGGTGTCACCGTTTCCCACCTGCGCTTCGGCGACAAGCCCATCAAGTCCCCCTACTACATCAACAAGGCTGACTTCGTGGCTTGCCACAACCCCAGCTACATCACCAAGGGCTTCAAGATTGTTCAGGATGTCAAGCCCGGCGGCGTGTTCCTGATCAACTGCCAGTGGAACCTGGAGGAGCTGGAGCATCATCTGGATGCCGCTTCCAAGCGCTACATTGCTGAAAACAACATTCAGCTGTACACCATCAACGCCATCGACCTGGCCATCAAGGTTGGCATGGGCAAGCGCACCAACACCATTCTTCAGTCCGCATTCTTCACCCTGGCAAACGTGATGCCCGCTGAGGATGCCGTGAAGTACATGAAGGATGCAGCTGAGCACTCCTACCTGAAGAAGGGCCGCGACGTTGTTGAGAAGAACTGGAACGCCATTGATGCCGGCGCTACCGCCTTCGTCAAGGTTGACGTTCCCGCTTCCTGGGCTACCGCCGAGAATAACCATGCTGAGGCCACTCTGGAAGGCCGTCCCGAGACCGTGAAGGTCGTGAAGGACATTCTGAACCCCATCGGCAGAATGGACGGCTACAGCCTGCCTGTTTCCGCCTTCGAGAACCTGCCCGACGGTCAGTTCCCCCTGGGTGCTTCCGCATACGAGAAGCGCGGCGTTGCCGTTACCGTTCCTCACTGGGACGAGACCAAGTGCATCCAGTGCAACAACTGTGCCTATGTCTGCCCCCATGCTACCATCCGTCCCATCGCTCTGACCGCTGAGGAAGCCGCTGCTGCTCCCGCAAACGCACGTCTGGTGGACGTGAAGGCCGGCAAGGGCAAGGGCGTTTACAAGTACACCATGGCTGTGTCTCCTCTGGACTGCATGGGCTGCGGCGTATGTATCGGCGTTTGCCCCACTCAGGCCATCACCATGGTTCCCCAGGAGCACGAGCTGGCTGAGCAGGAAGTCTGGAACTACATGGTTGACCACGTGTCCGAGAAGAAGGATATGCAGGACAACACCGTGAAAGGTTCTCAGTTCCACAAGCCTCTGCTGGAGTTCTCCGGCTCCTGCGCCGGCTGCGCCGAGACCAGCTACGCTCGTCTGGTGACCCAGCTGTTCGGCGATCGGATGTACATCTCCAACGCCACCGGTTGCTCCTCCATCTGGGGCGGCCCCGCTGCTACTGCTCCCTACACCGTCAATGCTGAGGGTCACGGTCCCGCATGGGCTAACTCCCTGTTCGAGGACAACGCTGAGCACGGCCTGGGTATGTACACCGCACAGGCTGTCATCCGTGAGTCCCTGGCGAACAAGGTCAAGGCCGTGATGGAAAACACCGCTGACGATAACCGCAAGGCTGCTTGCCAGGCTTGGCTGGACAGCTACAACGACGGCGAGGCCAACAAGGCTGCTACGAAGGCACTGGTTGCCAACCTGGAAGCTCATGTCTGCTGCGACACCGTCAAGGACATCCTGTCCAAGAAGGAATACCTGTCCAAGAAGTCCGTGTGGATTTTCGGTGGCGACGGCTGGGCATACGACATCGGCTTTGGCGGCGTTGACCACGTTCTGGCTTCCAACAAGGATGTCAACGTGTTCGTCTTCGATACCGAGGTTTACTCCAACACCGGCGGACAGGCCTCCAAGGCTTCCAACATCGGTCAGGTTGCTCAGTTCGCTGCCTCCGGTAAGGAAACCAAGAAGAAGTCCCTGTCTGAGATTGCCATGAGCTACGGCTATGTTTACGTCGCTCAGGTGGCTATGGGCGCTAACCCCTCTCAGACCATCAAGGCCATCACCGAGGCTGAGGCTTACCACGGTCCTTCCCTGGTCATCGGCTACGCTCCCTGTGAGATGCACTCCATCAAGGGCGGCATGACCAACTGCCAGGCTGAGATGAAGAAGGCTGTGGAGTGCGGCTACTGGAATCTGTTCCGCTTCGATCCCTCCAAGGAGACCGGCAAGTTCACTCTGGACTCCAAGGCTCCCAAGGATGGCTATCAGGAGTTCCTGATGAACGAGGCTCGCTACAGCCGTCTGACCCGTGAGTTCCCCGAGCGTGCAACCGATCTGTTCGCGAAGAACGAGGCTGCTGCCAAGGAGCGTTACGAGCACCTGCTGAAGCTGGTTGAGATGTACAAGGACTAATTCTCAGTTCCGCCTTCGGGCAGCATCCATCAGATAGATAACGAACGAAAAGCGCTGCTCAGTTATTCCAACCGGGCAGCGTTTTTTCGGAACAGTATAAAAAGGACGATGCGTTATGGAAAAGCTATACGAACGTGCCGACATCTACGACTTGATTGAAAACGAGGACAGGAGCCGTATTGTTCGGAACGACTGGCAGACCCTTCTGGTAGGTCGAAAGGTCGAGACGCTTCTTGACATCAGTATCGGAGCCGGTGCAATGACCCTGCCGTTACAGGAATTAGGCATTACGCTGTGCGGCTCCGATTTAAGCAGCTCCATGCTGGAAAAGTGCCAAGAAAAGGCTGCTGCCAAGGGAAAGCCATTGGAACTGAAATGCTGCGATTTCCGGGACTTATCCGCCTGGGGTGACCGGCTGTTCGACTGCGTCACCAGTACAGGCAACTCCCTGGCCTATGTTTCAAACGAGGATGTAGTGCATACGCTTGCCCAGATGGATGCCCATGTAAAGCCCGGCGGTTATCTCTGCCTTGATTCCCGCAACTGGGAGAAAATCCAGCAAGAAAAGCAGCGGTTTTACTTCTACAATCCTTTTTTTCGGGACGGCACCAGAATCAATCTGATGCAGGTATGGGATCACGCCCCAGACGGCAGCATCACCTTTAATCTGGTATATACCTTTGAGCGGGACAACAAGATTGTCCAAAAGGAAATCTTTGAGGAGCATTACAACCCATTTTCCCTGGAACTAGTCACATCCAAGCTGCAAGAAATGGGCTATGGCACTCCCGAAATAAAGCCAGTCCCCTGTTTTCTCCCTGAAACTGATTTTTCCAAAATTGACTGGTATCGGATAATTGCCCAGAAGCAATGACCTCCGCCTACCAAAAGGAGTGTGCTCTATGAGCGATACCTGCACCGTCATTGACATTGCCGGGGACTACGCCATCATCCGCTACGACAGCACCGGCGCGGAGGGGCAGGTTGCCCTGGCGCTGCTGCCCGAAGGACTGAACGTGGGCGACCGGCTGAGACGGGAGTTTTTCGACTACGAAAAAATTGACTGATTCCCCCTCCCCTTTGTGAATATGAAAAATCCGCCGAGCATTCGCCCGACGGATTTTATATTTTCCGCAGATGAACAGACTGTCCACTGAGCATTTCATTGAATGTTAGCAGCTACGCTGTAGGGGAGGCTCTTAGCCTCCCGAAGCTCACGCAACCAAGCGGTTCGGTGAATGTTGAGCGGCTGCGCCGCAGCGGGCGGCTTCGAGCCGCCCCTACCCGGTGCGGTGGAAACCGAGAGCTGGTGGGTCGTCAGGTTGGCGACCCCTACGTCGCTCATTCTATTGACAATGTGTTCACACATTTGCAACTCATGCAATCGTCTTGAACTGGAGAAGTATTGTTCTTGACGCTAGGGTAAAAATGTGCTATAATCTTCCCGTTATAGAGGAAATGCCGTTATGATGGAATGGTAGACATCGCGGACTTAAAATCCGCTGGAGGCAACTCCGTACCGGTTCGAGTCCGGTTAGCGGCACCAAAGCAATATAATCCGAACCAGATCTTCCCTGTGGGAGATGGGTTCGGATTATTTGTTTTCTTCGGAAAATTCGAGGAAACCCATTTCCGAAACGGTGTCATCAAGCGTCCGGAATCAAAACCCAGAGGGCCGAGAAAAAAGAAACAGCTTTAGGAGGACACTGTTATGGATAAGAAGGTAATTTCCTGTGCGTTCAATATCGACACCGCCCGCGTTGAGATCAAATACGCCGATGGAAGCATGATCGCCATTGACTGCACATTGGTAGAAGCTGAGGTTGCACGGAATATATACGAAAGCAGTGAACTGGAGTGGCTGGTGTATAATGCGCCAGTTGACTATGTTAATCTGCTGCTCCATGGGGATATTCGGGAGTATTTGAGGAATGTGACGGAGTACCATCCCTTTGAGAACTGATGTCATACTCCAGAGGGACACGGAAGGAGTGGCGGACAGAATGTGGGGATTCACGCATTTAGAAGGCTGTTTTGAGCATCCGAAGGTAATTGTATTCCCCAACCGAAAAAGCGCTCAAGGAACCTTGCTATCAGCCGCTTTTTTGCCCCCGAAATGCGTGAGTGGAAGTGCCTTATGCATGAGAAAAGGTGCCGCCAAGCTGGCGGCACCCTGTGCGGTTACTTACTTGCTTTTCCCTACCTTTCCTTCCGTCTTTTCCGCTTCACGCTGAGCCAGCCATTCCCGGAACTCCCGCTGACCTTCTTCACTTTCGTAGTAGGCGAGGATGTCAGGGAGAATGCACCGGGCGATGTGCTCGATTTCGTGCTGCGGAATGCCGGAATTGTTGATGAGCTTTTTCCTGCGGCCCAAGCTGGTTGTTCCCTCCGGTTCGATATGAAATTTTTAAGGTGCAGTTTTGGG
>URPI01000035.1 GCA_900549705.1 uncultured Eubacteriales bacterium | reverse complement strand
CCCTTTCAGGGGAGCCAAGGCGGCTTCGCCGCTCGGGTCGCCAGGTTGGCGACCCACAGGGTGCATTGCAATTTTCAGCAAAAATTGGTTCCCCGGAAAGCAAAAAGCGTATTTACTTTTTCCGCAAAATATGATACAATCTGCCAAAACAAATGTTGAGATTTTGCCCATAGGCATTCCTCAGCAAACATCTTTCGGCAAACCTGCTGAAAGGCAGGGACGCAAAGTTCAAGTGTCTAACCCGGATTTTTCCGGTATGATTGACTGACCGCACATCTGTTGCGGTCTTTTTTCTTGCCCGCCGCATTTTTTTGCGGGTTTATTCGATTTTTGGAGGAAGGAGCTTCCCCACTGTGATAAGCAACGTGCTGCTGACCGGATACACCGCTTTTTTAACCGATGCATTTGTGGCTGCCGCCTTTCCAAACTCCCGCATTCTGATTGCGGGTAAAACCCAGATGCAAAGCAGTTTTTCCCGCAAAATCTCCGTTTACACCGGGGCACTGACCCGAGAAATCTGCCAAAAATTCTCCCAGACCTACGAATTTAACCAGGTGGTGTTTTTCTCCCATTCCATCGCTCCCTTCCGGGACATTGACGGTGCCGAGCTGGAAACACTTTCACTGGTGCTGGACATCTGCTCTCTGGACACCCAGGTGCTCTATTTTGCAGGCCCCCGGCATCCGCCCGGAGCAGCCTGCGCCGTGCTGGAGAATGCCGCACAAACGCTTTGCCGCCGTGCTTCCTACCGAACCGGTGGAGTGAACGCAGTCATCTCTCCCTGGGTGTATGCCCCGGATGCCGTGCAGCCTACGCTGCAAGCACTGTTTCAGCCCGGCACGCACCGGCTTGACTGCCCCGCCGGGCAGGAGATCTCCTTTCTGGCTGCCGAAGACCTTTCTTTGCTGATTTTCCGCCTGTTTGAAAACTGGGAGGAATCCAGGGAAGACTATGAGATTCCCCGTTTTTTTACTTGTACGGTTTCCCGTTTCACTGAGCTGATCCAGAAAGAAACGACCGATGCCCGGCAGAAGTTCCTATTTGCCGATGGAGAGCCATATCCCCTGCCCCCAGTGAGCAGCAACACCCTGCGCAAGCGCTATGCCTGGTTTCCGGTGTATTCCATTCTGGAAGACCTGCCCGCCATTGCCCAATTCTATCGCAGTCTGCGCCGGGGCGGAATCGCTGAAAAGCTGGCACGGCTGAAAGTAAACAGCACCGTCCTGCGCATTGCCGAGCAGCTGGTGGCCTTCGGACTTCTGCAGCTGGTGCTGACGCTGACCCATGTTTCCATCCAGTTCCAGATGATTGATTTCCGGCTGCTGTACATCGTCACCATGGGTACCATGTATAATATTCCCATGGGTCTGGGCGCGGCGGCGCTGGCCAGCCTCTCGCTGATTTATGAATACGCCCGCAACGGAATCGGCTGGCTGACCCTGTTTTATGAGCCAACCAACTGGCTGCCCTTCATCGCCTATTTCAGCCTGGGTGCTCTGTGCGGCTACATCCGCAGCAAGGATTCCTATCTGCTGCAATCCGTCACCAACGAAAAAAATTCCCTTGTCGAGCGCTACAACTACTTGGAGCAGCTCAACCTGGATGTACTCCAGGAGAAGCAGGAATACAAGCAGCAAATCATCGGCAGCCGGGACAGCTTCGGCAAGATTTTCAGCATCTCACAGCAGCTCAATTATCTGCATCCCCGGCAGCTTTTCAGCCACTCCCTGGAGGTTCTGGAAACAGTGATGCGAAACAACCATGTTGCCATCTATTCCTGCCCGGGGCAGACCCCCTATGGCCGCCTGGCGGTTTCCTCCGCCGACCTGCATCTGCCCCACTCCCTGCCCATGGCTCCCTACTATGAAAAGCTGAACCAGGTGCAGGCCGGGGAAGTGTGGGTCAACCGGGAACTGGACGAACAGCTCCCCGTCTACCTCTACGGCATCCGGCAGGAGGGAAAGCTGGCCGTCATCATTCTGATTCAGTCTGCGCCCTATGACCAGCTGACGCTGTACTACGAAAATCTGTTTCGGGTTATCTGCGGCCTGATTTCCAATTCCCTGATTAACGCCATGCAGTACCAGGAAGCCGTGCGCCACACCAAATGCGTGGAAGGAACGGACAATGTACTCTCTGCCCCCTACTTCCTGGAGGAGCTGGAAATTGCCCTGCGGGCAACGGAGCAGAAGCAGTCCACCCACCTGCTGCTGCACATTCTTTCCGACGGTAACTCCTCCGCCAATCAAATGGGCTGCCGCCTGGCCGACTGCATTCGTACCAGCGACATCATCGGTCTGTACAAGGGCAGCATTTATGTGCTTCTCTCCCAGGCTCGTCCCAGTGATCTGCCCATTATTTCAAAGCGCCTGGAAGCAGCAGGGCTGCAATACCGGCTGCTGGACACGTCTCAGCAAGCCGAATTGCTGGGAGAGGGGGCAGAAATTGCCCATGTCTGAAGTAATGCTCCTGTTGCTGCTGCACACCTGCGGCTGTATCCTGGTTTTTCTGCTGGCGGCCAGTCGGGTACTTCCCGTCCGAATGACCATGTTCCCGATGGTGGTGCTGGTGCCGGTATTTGGTTCAATCTGTGCAATCCTGCTGGGCATTCACAAGCGGCGCAATGGTGTCAGTGCCGATGTGCAGGTTGACCGCTTTCAGGTGGAAAACAGCATCTACCGCAGCATGGGCATGATGGGCGAGGATGAAAATCAGCCGGTGGTTTCCCTGGAGGAAGCCATGATTCTCAACTCCGCCGACACCCGCCGTAATTTGATGATTGACCTGCTGAAAGAAAACGTGGTTCCCTTGGAGGAAGCACTGAACATCAGCTCCTCCGATGTGCGCCGCAAGCTGATGATGGATATTCTGACCAATGACAGCAGCACCTTTTACGCCCTGCTGGAACAGGCGCGGCTCAACGATGATGTGGAGGTTGTTCATTATGCTACCACCGCCATGTCCGAGCTGGGTAAAAAATACGACCTGATGCTGCAAAAATGCGCTAGACATCACCGGGAGAACCCGGACAGTGCGGAAGCCTTGCAGCAATACTGCGACTGCCTTAAACAGTACCTGAATTTGGGTTTGGTGCGGGGTAGAATTGCCGCCGTCCGCCGCAAAGAATGCATTGCTGCGCTGGAAAAGCTGACCGCCCTGTCCCCCACCCCGGAAAATTACGCCGAGCTTGCCCAAATGCAAATGGAAAACGGCGCCTTTGATGATGCCGACCACACGCTGTGCGCCATGGAGGCTCAGTTTCCCGCCAATGAAAGCGCCTGGCTGCTGCGGCTGCAATTCCACGTTCGGCAGCACCACGGCGAGGCTGTGCATCGCATGGTGCAGGCGGCACCCGATACCGGCATCTATTTCAGTAAAAAAGGCCGGGAGCAGATTCGCTTCTGGTCCGGCGAAACGAGGACATCATGATTAAGAAGCTGAAAAAATTCCCCTTTCTCCAGATGGCAGGGGTATTGGCAATCTTTTTGTTCATTGGCTCCGTTCTATTTTTGGAGCGCATGGGCATCCGTGTGTCAGACCTAAACCGGGCAGACCCCTATCTGCCCGCAGACCAGGTTGTCACCGCTCAGCTGGCCATGGCGGAAGCGCCCAAAAACTGCCTGCTGATTACAGACCTGGGCCGCGAAGACTGCGTGAATGCCTACGCCCACATGGAGCGAGTGCTTCTGGATATGAAGGTTGGCTACGACCTCATTGACATCGGCGACATGGAGGTTCCCGACGACCTGTCCGCCTATGAAACCATGGTCATCCTGACCCCGGATATGGATGCCCTTGGCGACCGGCTTCTCACCATTTATGACTGGATTCGCAGCGGCGGCCGCGCCATGTTTGCCATGACCCTGGAAATCAACACCAGCGGCGACTTTATTCTGAGGCGCTCCGGCGTGCTCAACCGAGGCGACTACGTTCAGGTTGACCGCATTTGGCTGGACGACAACTTCGTTGTGGGCGGCGGAAGCACCTTTGACATCACCGATGGCTTCGATTCCGCCATTGCCGTGCAGCTGCGGGACGGTGTAACCGTCTATGCTGCCGCTGATCACGAGGGCGGAAACCCTCTGATTTGGAGCTACGAGTGCGGCGAGGGACGCATGGTCATGGATAATTTTGGTTTCTATGACTACCCCGCCCGGGGCTTTATGGCTGCCTCCTATAGTCTGTTGGAGGATGTGTCCGCCTATCCGGTGCTCAACGGTGCATCCATTTTCCTGGATGATATGCCCTCCCCCGTCCCCGAGGGCAACTCCGAATACATCACCCGGGACTATCATATCAGCGTGGCCGAATTTTATATGAATATCTGGTTCCCGGATATCCAGCAGCTCAGTGAGAAATATCAGCTGCCCCTGATTGGCTTGGTGATCGAAAATTATGAGGATGACACCACCGGTGCAACCAAGCCCCAAACGGACACCTCCCGCTTTTCCTACTTTGGAAACTGCATTCTTCGCCAAGGCGGCGAGTTGGGCTATCACGGCTATAACCACCAGCCTCTGTGTCTTGACGATGTGGACTATGGAGACGAATTCAGCTACAACACCTGGCAAGGGCTGGATGCCATGGATGCCAGCTTCCGGGAGCTGCTGCGCTTCTGCCGGCAGCTGTACCCTACCACCACCATGTCGCTGTATGTCCCGCCCTCCAACATCATGTCCCAGGACGGGCGGGAATATCTGGCCTCCCTCTATCCCACGGTGCGCACCATCTCCGGCACCTATCTGCCCGACCAGACAGACTTCCCCTATGTGCAGGAATTCGGGGTGGGTGAGGATGGCATTGTGAATTTTCCCCGCATTACCTCCGGCTCCATTCTCGACCCCTATATGCGTCTGGTGGCTCTGTCCGAGCTGAACTTCCATTTTGTGCTCAGCCATTTCATTCACCCCGATGATGCCATGGACGTTGACCGGGGTGCGAAGCTGGGCTGGGAATACCTGGAAAACAACATGGACGGCTTCTTTGACTGGGTTTTCGCCGAAGCCCCCGCCATCCGCCGCCTGGATTCCGCCCATATGTCCGGCACCATCCAGCGGTGGAGCGGTCTGACCGTCAGCAAGCAGTGGACAGGAGAGCACTCGCTGAACCTCCATCTGGGCAACTACATCGATGAAGCCTACCTTTTTGTCCGCTTTAACAGCGGCACACCCGACCGGGTGACCGGCGGGACACTCACCGCTCTGACGGAAACGCTGTACCTGCTGGATGCCGACCAGGCGGATATTACCATCGAATGGGACTGATTTTGCTCTGATTAAAAGCTCAGCCCCGGCGCGAAGCGCCCTCGGCGCCCCTGAAAGGGGAGCTGGCAGCCCGAACGGGCTGACTGAGGGGTTTTCTTGAACCGCTCTGTTGACGTACAAACCCCTCCGGTTTCGCTAACGCTCAACCACCTCCCCTTCCAGGGGAGGCATGGGCGCTTCGCGCCATAAGCTGGCGCATTTGTTGACTTTTTAAATTGAAATTCGTGTGAAACGGGTGATTGCGTGAAAATTTGTCTTGTGTTGGAAGGCTCCTACCCTTATGTCAACGGCGGTGTCTCCACCTGGATGCACAATTATATCAAAGGCTTTCCCCAGCATGAATTTGTACTGTGGGTCATTGGTGCCAAGGCGCGTGACCGGGGCAAATTTGTGTATGAAATGCTGCCCAATGTCAGCTCTGTCCACGAGGTTTTTCTGGATGATGCCCTGCGCCTCAAATCTACCCGGGAATGGAAGGTGCGCTTCACCGAGGACGAAACAAAACAGTTGCAGGCGCTGATGGACTGCGCCCGCCCGGACTGGGACACCCTCTTTAACCTGTTTCAGACCCGAAAGCTCAACCCCATGGCGTTTTTGCAAAGCGAGGAATTTTTGAAAGCGCTCACCGACCTTTGCCTGCAAAAATACCCTTATGCAGCCTTTTCGGACAGCTTCCACACCATCCGCTCCATGCTGCTGCCGGTGCTGTATCTGATGGGCACGGAGGTGCCGGAGGCAGATGTATATCACTCCATCTGCACCGGCTATGGCGGACTTCTGGCCAGCCTGGGGGCGTATGTCTGCAACAAGCCCATCATTCTCACGGAGCACGGCATCTATACCCGGGAGCGGGAAGAAGAAATCATCCGCGCCGGGTGGGTGCAGCCCGCCTTTAAGAACCAGTGGATTCGATTTTTCTATATGCTGTCGGATATTATCTATCAGCGCGCCTTTCGGGTGACCAGCCTGTTTGGCCGCGCCCGCCAGATTCAGGTGGAGCTGGGCTGCAAGCCGGAATGCTGCCGGGTCATCGCCAACGGTGTGAATTTCACCGCTCTGTCCAAAATCCCCCTGAAACAGCCCGACGGCTATGTGGACATCGGCGCGGTGGTGCGCATGGCTCCCATCAAGGATGTAAAAACCATGATTTATGCCTTCTTCGAGCTGTCCTCCCGGGTGGAGCGGGTGCGGCTGCACATTCTGGGCGGCGTGGACGACCAGGAATACGCCGATGAATGCTATGCCCTGGTGGAGCAGCTTGGAATGAAAAATGTAATTTTCACAGGTCGGGTCAATATCATGGAATATTTTACCAAATTGGACTTTACCATCCTCACCAGCATTTCCGAGGGGCAGCCCCTTTCCGTGCTGGAATCCTTTGCCGCCCAGCGCCCCGCCGTCACCACGGATGTGGGCTGCTGCCGGGCGCTTATCAATGGGGAGGAGGGCGACCTATTGGGCGCGGCAGGCTACTGCGTGCCCCCCATGTACCGGGAGGGACTGGCCGATGCCATGGAAAAGATGTGCTCTAACCGGGCGCGAATGCTGGAAATGGGACGCATCGGCCAGAAGCGGGTGGAATTGTACTATCAGCAGCAATTCATGCTGAAAAACTATCAGGCTGTTTACGACGAGTTGAGGGAATACCATGGCAGGAATCGGATTTGAGCTAAAAAAGCTATACAGCAAGCGCGGCCTGTTTGCCATGTTCCGCGCCGTGGGCTATTCCACCGCCGTGTGCGTCGGCCCCATGTTGCTGGGCATTGTGCTGCTGCTGGGCATCATGTACATCTGCGTCTTCTTTGGCCGCTCCGCCTTTGACCGCGAGCTGCTGGTGTGCATGACCACCTACAGTCTGCTGGCATCCCTGCTGGTGACCAGTATCTTCTCCATGATTATCACCCGATTCCTGGCGGATATGCTGTATACCCAGCACCGGGAGGCAGTGCTCCCCTCCTTTTTCGGCATCAACGCCATGACACTGGTGCTGGGCGGCGTGCTGTACGCCATTTTCCTGTTTTTCTGCGGCTCGCCCTTTGTACACTGCCTTTTCGTGTGGCGCTTTTTCATGGAGCTGATTGTGGCCTGGAACGCGCAGAGCTACCTCACCGCCATCAAGGAATACCGGGGCATCTTCATTTCCTATCTGCTGGCCATTGTGTTCTCCCTGAGTATCAGCGCGCTTCTGCTCTGGCAGGGAGCGGACACCGTGATTGGCACGCTGGTGGGGCTTTGCATCGGCTATGGCATCATGGTGCTGTATGACTTCCGGTTGATTTACCGCTGCTTCCCGGACAGCAACGTCAGCCCCTTTCTGTTCCTGCGCTGGGCAGACCAGTACAGCAAGCTGGCACAGGTGGGCTTTTACACCACCGTGGGGCTATTTTCTCACCTGGTCATCATCTGGTGCAGCCCCCTTCAAGTGGTGGTGCTGGGACTGTGGGTGGGGGCACCCTTCCACGATGTACCGGCGCTGCTGGCCTTTTTGACCATTCTGGTGACCACCGTAAGCTTTGTGGTGTCGGTGGAGGTCAACTTCTATCCCAAGTACCGGGAGTATTATTCCCTGTTCAATGACAAGGGAACCATCGGGGATATTCTGCGGGTGGAAAAGGAAATGCTGGAAACCATGAAGCGGGAGCTGTGGTTCACGGCGCTGAAGCAGCTGTTTGTCACCGCCGCCTGCATCTGCCTGGGGGAGTTCATTCTGAACCTGCTGCCCCTGGGCTTCAACGACCTGATGCATGGGTATTTCCGCACCCTGACTGTGGGCTACGGCATCTATGCCATCGCCAACACCTTTATTTTGCTGCTGCTCTATTTCACGGACTATACCGGTGCGCTGCGGGCATCCATTCTCTTCACCGCCGCCACCTCCGGCTTTACGCTGATCTCCCTAGTGTTTGATGTGCGGTTTTATGGCTTCGGCTTTTTGTTGGGCAGCGCCGCATACTTCCTTTACAGCATCATCCGGCTGAATTATTACACAAAGCGGCTGCCCTATTACGTCCTGTCGGTGCAGCCCCTGGTCAACGAGAACAGGCTGGGACGCATGACCCGGCTTGGCATTTTGATTGAAAAACAAATGGAAGGACTGGAAAAGCATGAGGCATAAACGGATCATTTTTGCGGCAGTGCTTGTGCTGGTTGCCGCCATTACGACTGGGTGTCTGTATGAAGAAGCCCCGCCGGCAAACACGGACACACCGGTTGAAACGCCGGGCGTTGATGCCGGCAGCTTCACCATTGCACCAACGGCAGACATCAACAGCCTCCATCTGCGGGATGTAGGCAGCCTGTACAGCGCCGAACCGGAGGATGTGGTGACCATGTACCTCACCGTTCGGGAGGGCAACGCCTCCGACGGCACCAACCACACCTGGCAGGAGGTCAACACCTACTCCGCTTACTACTATGATGAACTGGGTATCGACCGCTATAAGGTGGCCGCCCTGCTGCAGGTGGGGGATGAAAACGGCCCGGTGGAGGGGCTTCTGGGCTACGGCCAGACCATCCCCAACGCCACGGTGCAGATTCGCGGACAGACCTCCTCCCGGAACGCCCAGAAAAATTACAAAATCAAACTCATCGACAATTCCGACAGCTGGAACGGCCAGCGCACCATCGCCCTGAACAAGCACATGGGCGAGGGACTGCGCTTCCGCAACAAGCTGGCCTATGACCTGATGACGGAAATCCCCCAAATCATGTCCCTGCGCACCCAGTTCGTCCACCTGTACGTCCGGGACCTCACCGGCGATAACCCGGATGAATTTGTGGACTATGGCCTGTATACCCAGGTGGAGCAGCTGAACAAAACAGCCCTGCGAACCCACGGGCTGGACAAAAACGGGTATCTGTACAAGGTCAACGCCTGTGAATTTTATGAGTATCATGCCCTGCGGCTGGTGTCCGACCCGGCGTATGACGAGGCTTCCTTCAGCGCCATCCTGGAAACCAAGGGCAGAGCAGACCACACAAAGCTCCTGGAAATGCTCCACGCCGTCAATGACTACACCATCTCCAACGATGAACTGCTGGAGCGGTACTTCGACAGTGAGAACATTGCCTACTGGATGGCTTTTATGATTCTCACCGGCAATGTGGATACCCAGAACCGGAACTTTTACATCTACTGCCCCCTCAACGGGGACACCTGGTACATCTACCCCTGGGATAACGACGGCATGATGGCCGCCACGGAGCATGAACTCCGCGGCTATCATTCCAGCACCCAATGGGAATCCGGCATCAGCAACTATTGGGGCAACATTCTGTTCCGCCGGGCGCTGATGTCCGAAAAATTCCGCCAGGAGCTGCACACCGCCATTTTGGATTTGCTGGAGAACTACCTGAGCGGCGACCACATTGATGAGCTGTTCCGGCGCTACAATGCAATTGTGGAGCCTTATGTCAGCCGGATGCCGGATTTGCAGTTCCTGCCCGTAACGCTCCAGGAGCGGGAAACAGCGCTCACAGATACCAAATATGAAATCTGGGCGAACTACCAGCGCTATCTGGAAACCCTGGAATCTCCCATGCCCTTCTACGTGGGTGTGCCGGAGCAGACGGAAACCTCCCTGCTGGTCAACTGGGACGATTCCTTCGACTTTCAGAACGAGGACATCACCTATCGCGTGGTTCTTGCGAAGGACTATGAGGATAAAGAGGTGCTCTATGAAGCGGATGGGATTGTGCTGCCGAAGCTGGAAATTCCCCTGGTGCTGGAACCGGGGCAGTATTTTCTCCGGGTAGTAGCTGCCAACGCCTCCGGCAAGCAGATGCCCTGCTTTGACTACTACGTCAACACAGAGGGAAAGGTATCCGGCGTTTACTGCTTCTATGTGGAGGAGGACGGCTCCATTATTCCCTTCCAAGTGATTGAAGGTGACAGCGAATGAGCCGGGAAATCTACCGCAACGAATGGAAATACCTGATTAGCTGGGGCGAAAAGGAGCTGATCACCTCCCGCATTGCCCCGCTGCTGCACCCAGACCCCAACGCGGTGAACGGCGGTTACCTCATCCGCAGCCTGTATTTTGACGACTACTGGAACACCGCCTACGAGCAAAAGGAGGCCGGCGTGCTGGAACGGAAAAAGTACCGCATCCGCATCTATAACTATTCCGACCGCTCCATTAAGCTGGAACGGAAGAAAAAGTACGGCGCATACATCTACAAGCAGAGCGCGAAAATCACCCGCAGTGAATTTGAGGCGATTCTGGCCGGGGACTACAATTTCCTGCTGAAAAGCAGCCAGCCTCTGCTGCAAGAATTTTATGTGGAGTGCCGCTGCCACAACCTCCGCCCCCGCACCATTGTGGACTATGAGCGGGAGCCTTGGATTCTGGATGCAGGCACTGTACGCATCACCTTCGATCAGAATGTCCGGGCAGCGGTGGGCAGCTTTGATATTTTTGACCCGTCCCTTCCCTGCCTTTCCGTGATTGACCCCGGGCGATTGGTAATGGAAGTGAAATTCACCGAGTTCCTACCCAAATTTGTGCAGGACATTCTGCCGCCGCAGCGGGCAGAAATGACCGCTGTGTCCAAATATGTCCTCTGCTATGAGAAAACACAATACTTAAACGGTGACGGCTACTGGGTGGGCAACGGCCACGACACACCGGACATTTTCCGTCAGTCCCTCCAAGCCGACATCACTGAAAGGAGTCTTCTGCGTGAGCGTCAATGACATCATCAAAAAATCCTTCCTCGCCGAGTTTGACGGCGGCATCGACTATGCTTCCATTCTTCCCGCAGTGGCGGCAGCCCTGATTCTGGGCGTTATCATCGCCTTCATCTACAGCCGGTTCTTCGGCGGTGTCATCTACTCCCGGGGCTATGCCCAGACCCTGATTGGCATGAGTGTCCTGACCTGCATGGTCACCCTGGCCATCAGCAGCAACGTGGTGATTTCGCTGGGCATGGTTGGTTCTCTGTCCATCATCCGCTACCGCACCGCAGTGAAAAGCCCGCTGGACTTATTGTATATGTTCTGGTCGGTAACGGTGGGCATCACCGTTGGCGCTCATATGTATGGCTTGGCGCTTGTCACATCGGCAGCCATGTTCCTGGTGGTATTGGCATTTCAGTTCCGCAAGGACTTCGGCAGCCTCTATGTCTGCGTCATTCACTTCACTGGTGACACCGCCGAGGATGAAATCTGCCGTCGCTTTGGCCGCACGCGCTACCATGTGAAATCCAAAACCATGTATACAGGCCGCACCGAACTGGCGCTGGAGGTGTTCTGCAACAAGCATAAGCTACAGCAGTTTGAGACCCTGCGGGACATTCCCGGTGTGGAGGACGTAACCTTCATCCAATATAACGGCGAATACCATGGGTAAGGCCGGACAATGACGCTGCGGAACGTATCTCCATGCGGCGGCGCACGCTGAAAACTGTTTTGCACACGCCCCGAAAGCGGCGTATCTCCATGGTTATTGCATTGATTTATGTGCCCGGGATATTGACAGAACAACATCCAGCCTTTATAATGGCCTGGCGATGACGCTTCAAATCTTTGAACACAGAGGAACCAATATGAGCAGAATTCAAATTATGACCGATTCCGCCAGTGATATTTCCATGGAGGCGGAGCGGGAATACAATATTTCCGTCATTCCCTTCCCCATCTCCCTGGGCGACAAATCCTACACCAGCCGGGTGGATTTTGACAACCAGCAGTTCTACGACCTGATGGCACAGTGCGATGAAATTCCCAAAACCTCCCAGATTACCCCCTTCCAATTCCAGGAAATCTATTTGCAGCAGGCTCACGCCGGTATTACCGACCTGATTTTGGTGCTCATTAACGCCAATGGCTCCACCACCTACCAGAACAGTCTCCAGGCCATCGACCTGTTTTATGAAGAGCACCCAGAATACCGGAACACCATCCGCATTCACAGCTTCGACAGCCGGGGCTACAACGCCATCTATGGCGCGCCGGTGGTTCACGCGGCAAAGCTGGTTCAGTGCGGCGCTTCCACCGAGGAAATTCTGGAGTATCTGCACGGCATTCTGCCCAGAAAGCAGATTTACTTTGGCATCTACGACCTGAAGTATGCCGCCAAGTCCGGCCGCATTCCTTCCGCCGCCGCCTTTCTGGGTACGGCACTGAACCTGAAACCCATTATGAAAATCTTTGGCGGCGAAATCACCACCGCCGCCAAGTGCCGGGGTGAACGCCATCTGGTGGAAAAGGTGGCAGAAATGAGCCTGGCGGATATGGAACCGGGCACACCCTATGACTTGATTTATGGCAGCGACACCAGCTGCCTCTCGGAGCTGCAGGAGCTGATGCTCCAAAAGCTGGGCTATGAAGCAGAGGGCGTTTACCAGATTGGTGCCGCAGTAGCCGTCAACGCCGGCCCCAAGGTGGTGGGCGTTGCCTTCACCCGAAAAACGGAATAATCGAAAAACGGGAATGCACATTTCCTGCATTCCCCGTTTAAAAAGAGGCTGCCTCGGATGAGGCAGCCTCAAAATCGTTTATGGGAGAATTACACCAGTCTTGCACCAGCGGGAACCTTGTCGTCCAGTATCACCAGGTTCAGCTTGTCGCCACGCTCGGCGGACAGCAGCATACCGCAGCTGAGCTGCCCCATCATCTTCCGGGGAGCCAGGTTGGTGACCGCCACCAGGGTCTTGCCCACCAGCTCCTCGGGCTGATAGTATTTTGCAATGCCGGAGAGAATCTGGCGGGGGGTGTCAGTGCCGTCATTCAGGGTGAATTTCAGCAGCTTTTCACTCTTTTTCACCTTTTCGCAGGTGAGCACCTTCACAACCGTCATTTCCACCTTTTCAAAATCATCAAAGGCGATTTCTGCCTTGGGTTCGGGCAGGGGGTCCTCCTGGACGGCGGGCTTCTTCAGCTCCTCCAGGGCTGCCAGCTCCTTGTCCATGTCAATCCGGGGGAACAGGGGCGCACCGGCAACGGTGGCAGCCTCGTGGTTCAGGACACCAAACTGATTCAGGCTCTCCCAGTCCATGCAGGCGCCGCCCAGCCGCTTTGCAATCTCCGCAGAAGTATCGGGCATGAAGGGAGCCAGCAGACCGGCGCAGATGCGCACGGTTTCCAGCAGGTTATACAGCACCCGTGCCAGCCGGGGCTTCTGCTCCTCGCTCTTTGCCAGCACCCAGGGGGCGTTTTCATCGATATACTTGTTGGCACGGGAGATGACCTTGAAAATCTCTGCCAGCGCATTCTGGAAGGCGTACTTCTCCATCTGCTCCTCGTAGCGGTCCCGCAGGGTGCTGACCATGGAAACCAGTTCTGCGTCCTTCTCAGCGTCCTCAGCCTGCTGTGCGGGCAGATGCTCGCCAAAGTACTTCTGTGCCATGGCAACGGTACGGGAGACCAGGTTGCCCAGGTCGTTGGCAAGGTCCACATTGATGGTGTTAATCAGGGACTCGTTGGAGAAATTGCCGTCAGCGCCGAAGGGGAAGGTGCGCAGCAGGAAGAACCGCAGGGCATCCACGCCGAAACGCTGTGCCAGCACATAGGGATCCACCACATTGCCCTTGGACTTGCTCATCTTGCCGCCGTCCAGCAGCAGCCAGCCGTGACCGTAGACCTTCTTGGGCAGGGGCAGATCCAGACTCATGAGCATGGCGGGCCAGATGATGGAGTGGAAGCGCACAATCTCCTTGCCCACAAAGTGAACATCTGCGGGCCAGTATTTTTCCAGGTCATGATATTTGTCGTTTTGGAAGCCCAGAGCGGTCATGTAGTTGAACAGTGCATCAATCCACACATACACCACATGGCCCGGGTCAAAGTCCACCGGTACGCCCCAGGTGAAGCTGGTGCGGGACACGCACAGGTCTTCCAGGCCGGGGTCGATGAAGTTGTTGACCATCTCGTTGACACGGCTGCGGGGTTCCAGGAAGTCGGTATTCACCAGCAAATCCCGCACCCGGTCAGCGTATTTGCTCAGGCGGAAGAAGTATGCCTCCTCCTCAGCGTCCTGCACCTCCCGTCCGCAGTCGGGGCATTTGCCGTCCACCAGCTGGCTCTCGGTCCAGAAGGACTCACAGGGCTTGCAGTACTTGCCCTTGTAGGTGCCCTTGTAGATGTCGCCGTTGTCATGCATCTTCTTGAAAATCTTCTGGATGGCAGCAACGTGATAGTCGTCGGTGGTGCGGATGAACCGGTCATAGGAAATGTTCATCAGCTTCCACAAATCCTTGACACCACCTTCGCCCTCCACGATGTTGTCCACAAACTGCTGGGGCGTGACACCGGCTTCCTTTGCCTTATCCTCAATCTTCTGGCCGTGTTCGTCGGTGCCGGTGAGGAACATGACATCATAGCCCTGGAGCCGCTTGAAGCGTGCCATGGTATCGGTTGCCACAGTGCAGTAGGTGTGGCCGATGTGAAGCTTGGCGGAAGGGTAGTAGATGGGGGTTGTGATATAGAACGTCCCCTTACATTTTTCGCACATGATAAAAATCCTCCTTATAATGAAAAGCCGCCCATTGGAAATACATCCAAGGGCGACAAAAATTGACGCGGTACCACCTTGATTTGCAGAAATTCTGCCTCATTGGCGCAGTGACGGGCGCACCCGGGCGTGGCCTACCTATCGACCCGCCAGCTCCAAGACCATGTTCCTCCGCACCGCCGTACCCGCTTCCACCACCCCGGGCTCTCTGAACGGCTGAAATCGAAGTACTCTTCTTTTCACAGCTTTTTATTCGCATGGGTTTATTATACCCAGTTTCCCACCGGTTTGTCAACAGTAATGTTTTGCGGCAGTGCCGCCGGACAATGACGCTGTGCGGCAAATTAGAAAACGCCCTGTAGGGGCGGATAGCATCCGCCCGAACGTGACGTGACAGAGTCGTTGGCTGGATGCAGTGGCTTTCCCACTTGGATTGTAGTAGAGCGTACACGCTAAAAGTTAGCACCCCTTGGCTTCCCCCGGGGGGA
>URPI01000034.1 GCA_900549705.1 uncultured Eubacteriales bacterium | reverse complement strand
GACCCGTCGGCACGAAGTGCCCTTGGCTCCACCTCTGGGGGAGCTGCTGAGCGAACGCGAAGCTGAGGGGGTGTACCCCGTTGAATGGAAAATGCTCCCGATTTCGTCCCGCCATTGTAGGGGTCGGTACAAAACCGGAGGTGCGTACAGTTTAACCTACGACACTCCCTCAGTCAGCCCGTTCGGGCTGACAGCTCCCTCAGAGAGGGAGCCAAGGCGGCTTCGCCGCTGGCGGGAGGCTAAGAGCCTCCCCTACGGACTCAAAAGATTTAGGCGAATGGACACCATTCAATCTGCCGTGCCGCCGAAAGAATCGTTTATTTTTCCTCTTACAAGGAGTCTAATATGGAAATTTTATTTTCAAACAAGGATATTGCCGTTGTCCTCAAGCCGGTGGGGCTGGATTCCGAGCAGGAAGTCCCCGCCGCCATTGTAAGCGCCCTGGGGGGCGAAGTGTTCCCCATTCATCGGCTGGACAAAAACGTAGGCGGCTGCATGGTATACGCCCGCAGCAAAAAGGCCGCCGCTGCCCTGAGCCGGGCGGTGCAGGAGGGGCAGATGCAAAAGGAATATGTTGCCCTGGTCCATGGCGTTCCCCCGGAGCAAGGGGACTGGCAGGATTTATTGTGGAAGGACAGCAGCAAAAACAAGGTCTTTGTGGTGCAGCGGCAGCGCAAGGGCGTAAAGGATGCCCGGCTGGAATTTACCCGGCTGTCCGACAGCGACCCCAGCCTGGTGCGCATTTTGCTGCACACCGGGCGCAGTCACCAGATTCGGGTGCAGTTTGCCTCCCGGGGCTATCCCCTGGTGGGCGACCACAAATACGGCTCCCGGGATGACGCCGCCGCCCCCATGCTCTTTTCCTGCGCCCTGACCTTCCCGCTGGGCGGCAAAACCATGCACTTTGAGCACTTGCCGGAATGGGGAAACTGTATCATAATAAAACAGGAGCCGTGATTCACAGCTCCTGCCCGATTACTTCATGAACTTGTCGATTGCCTGGCACAAGTCGTCGATTGCTTCCTCGTCCCCGGCGGCCACCGCATCCACCATACAGTGACGCATATGGTCTTTCAGGATGACCTTGCCGGTGTTATCCAGCGCGGAACGCACCGCCGCCAGCTGAATCAGCACATTGGAGCAATCCTCCCCGTTTTCCACCATCCGGCGCACCTTCTCCAGGTGGCCGATGGCACGGGAAAGCCGGTTAATCACTGCCTTTTGGCTTTCGTGGACATGACCGTGGGCATGGGGGATTCCATGGGCATGAAGGTAGGCGTGCTCCTCCTCCGGGGATTTGGGGTCATGTGTATGTTTCTGCAATTCTTCCATATCGGTCACCTCCTGCGCATGAGGGTTATTATACCCCGAAATGCCGCAATCCGCAAGCCCCACCGGGGGATTTTTCCGCAAAAATAAATGCTTTGACAGAAGGCGTGTCGGGGATTATAATAATAAAAAACACAAAGGAGACTTTTTATGCATCTCGACCACGATCATTCCATGGGTGGCCACACCCACGAGCATACTCATGCCGACGGCACCACCCACACCCATGAGCACACCCACGACCAGGAGCACGCACACCCCCACACCCACGAGGAGATGCACGCCCTGGGCATCCCCCACGACCACGATCACGACCACGACCATGACTGCACCCACAACTGCGGCAGCTGCGCCTCCCAGTGCGAGCACACCCCCATGGAGGAGCTGACCGCCCTCATGCAGTATATGGTGGGTCACAATGCCGCCCACGCCCGGGAGCTGGCAGAGCTGGCTTCCCAGCTGGAAAAGAACGGCAACCACGTTGCCTACGAGCAGGTGATGGCCGCCGTATCCGATTTTGAAAAAGGCAACCTGCGCCTGAGCGCAGTGCTGGCAAGTCTGAAAGGATAATGTTCTATGTGTCTTTCTACTGTCTATAAGAACAAGAAAACCGACGATTCCATTGTGATGAAGAACGTCATGTCCATCGAGTGCAAGGATGGGCTGGTGATTCTCACCGACCTGATGGAGCGTCAGGTCGCCATTGAGGGCACCTTGGAAAAGGCAAACCTGGTGGATGGCTACGTCATTGTAAAAGAAAAGATTCCCGCATAAAGCGGCAGGGTGGATTTTGAGGAAACACAAAATCCACCCTGCTTTTCTATTCTACACCGGATGATGGCAGCTCCGTTCCGTCCGGCAAGCGGAGGAGCGCCACTTGGCTTAGGTCGATGGGGGCTTCCGCCACATTCCGGGTGACACGCCCGGTGCTGTCGCCAATTCCCAGCTGGATTTCCGACCCGTCCTTCATCACCACGGTCAGAACCATCCATCCGGCATCCTCCATCCCCTCGGTCACGGTCATGAGCGTGCCCATGGTGCGCAGCTGGAGGGAAGCGATCGTTATGTGAACTCCATCCACAGTGATTTGCAAGGGGCTGTTGAGAAAATCGATTTTCCGATGATCGCAGTCTGTAAAGCGGACTTCCGGTTCCCAAACACCCTGGGCAACCACCCGGTTTACCGGGGACTCCCCCTCCCAGCTGGTCGTCATCAAGTCCACCAGGTGGGCGTGCCAGCCTGCATTCCGGGGGAAAGCCGGGTCATCCACGGTTTCCATGGCGAAAATATACACAAGGTCGATGGTATTGCCCTTTCCGTCACCGTCCTCCTGGGAAAACACCTGCCAGAAATTGGGCTTGAAGCTGCCGGTGTCAGGAATCAGCAGGTTGTCATTCTGCGGGTATACGTAGTCTGCGTTCTCTGCATCCGGGAGCTGTGTGCCCGCCGGGGCAGTCAAATGGAAGACCACACGCCCAACGGAACCGTCAAAGGTGACGGAGGTTGTCTCAATCTCCCATCCGGCAGGGGGCGCTGCGGCGGCGGCAGCGGAAGCGTCCGGCAGCGTGGGGCGGACGGTAAAATCGATTGCATCCGCAATCTGCTCCACCTGCCTGTCCGTCATCCACTCCGGCTTGAAATCCGGCATATCGGTCAGCGGATTGAATCCAGCCTCAAAATCCACGGTTATGGCAGCATCCCCGCAGTCACAGACGAGGTATGCCCTCCCCTGGGCGGCACGAAGAATCAGGACAGCTGCACCGGACGCAGTGGTGTACATCCATTCTTTCCAACCCTCATTTTCATTCAAATATTCCACATCGGTGCTCAGGCAGTCCTTGCGGAAATATTGGAGTTTGGTATGGACGGAATACGGCCACACTTCCTTTGGCAGATTCAAGTCCATGTACAGCACGAAATTCCCCTGGCAATAGCATTCTCCGCTGTCCAGGAAAACGGAGGCATTGCTGTCCGGCAGCAAAATATGGTCAATACCCAGCGCCTTGGCAAAGCCGCTCATGGATTCAAATTCCACCGGTGAACGCAGCAGCTTCAAATTGTACTTCCCTGCCAATTCCTCCAGCTTGTCTGCCATCTCCTGGGAATAGACCCCGTAGGCGGGGTAGGTTTCGGGGAACAGCGCTTCCGGGTCGGTCTGGAATGCCTGCTTGCGGATGATGCCATCGGCATCGTAGGCTTGCTGGTACGCATACCATTCCTTTGCAGCCTGGTAGCTGGGGCTGCCCTGCAAGCCGCTGAAGGTCAGCACCTGCTGAGAAACCGGCACGGCAGCGGTAACCTCCCGGTGATATTCGTCAAACACATTCTGCAAGCTGTCCCGCTGATCGATAATGAAATCCTGCGAGCGCAGCACATACACCACCGCACAGCCCACCAGCAGCAGAAGCAGCGCCGCCAGTGCCGCCACCAAAAGCGGTCTGCGCAAGCCACGAACCGTTGAAGCCTCGGCGCGCTCCCTTCCGCCATGATTGGAAACGGTATCACGCTCCGCTTCGTCAATAAACTTTCTGTTGATGTACGATAGTCCCAGGAACAGTTCCTTTCCGTTCATACGCCGATTTCCTCCTTTTCCAGAAAAATGCGCAGCTTTTCTTTGGTTCTCACCAGCTGCATTTTTACCTTGCTCTCCGTCATGCCATACCGTCGGGCAATCTCTGCAATGGAATCCGCATACCAATACCGCCGCAAGAATATGAGGCGGCTGTCCTTCGGCAGCCCCTCCAAAAAGGCATCCATGGCATTGCCGATTTCCTTTCCGGTCGCCGTCCGCTCATAGCCGCTGTCGGGAATGCAGGTTTCCATTTCTTCCGTCAGCGTCACCACCTCTGCCCTTCGCTTTGCTGCCAATTTCCAGTCCAATTTGTTCAGGGACAGGTTGCGGCAGATGGCGGCGAGAAAGGCGAAAAAAAAGGATGGGCGGTGGGGCGGAATGGATTCCCACGCCGCGAGATAGGTGTCGCTGACGCTTTCCTCCGCATCCTCCCGGCTGTGCAGCATTCGCTGTGCCAGGATGTTCAGCCGTCTTCCATAAGAAATGTCCGTCTGCCTGATGGCATCCTCATTCCGGGCAAAATACAGGTCAATGATGTCTGCATCCTCCACTTGGATTACACTTCCTTTCTTTGTGCTTCACCCCTGTAATAAGATTTGAAAGGGGAAACGTCACATTCTATCAATCTTTTCAAAGAATTATGTTTCCCCTATTATGGCGTATCAGCGTGGGAAATGCAAGGATGGAACAGCAACCGCATAGCAGGGCGGATTTTAATGAAAAGTTAAAATTCACCCTGCACTTTTCTGTTGTAAACAGGGGCAAGCTGTGATACAATTGCAGTTATGGATGAAAAGTTGTTAATTCTGGGTGGAGGTAAATGAATGTTTCTGCGATATATGTCGGTTTTCTTTCTTTCTATGGTTCCACTGTTAGAGCTTCGCGGTGCCATCCCCATTGCGGTGGGGCTGGGCATTGAGCCGGTTCACGCGGTGATTGTATGCGCAATCGGCAATCTGGTTCCGGTTCCGTTTATCTACTTCTTTGCGCGGAAATTCTTGGTTTGGGGGCTGGACAAGAAATATATCGGCGGCATCTGCCACTTTTTCCACGACAAGGGGCAGCGGGCTGGTGAAAAGCTCTCCGGCAAGGCCGGAAAATGGGGGCTGATGCTGGCGCTGACATTGTTTGTGGGCGTTCCCGTGCCGGGCACGGGTGCCTGGACGGGGACACTGGGTGCCAGCTTCCTCAACATGGGAGCCAAGGAAACAGCGCTGTCCGTTGGCGTGGGTGTGGCGCTGGCTGCCGTCATTATGATTACCGTCAGTCTGGTTGGCGTACATCTATTTGGACTATAAGGAGTGTTACAAATGAACGATTGTCTGTTCTGCAAAATCATCGCCGGGGAAATTCCCTCCACCAAGGTCTATGAGGACGAATTGGTGTTTGCCTTCCGGGACATTGCCCCCCAAGCGCCCACACACATTCTGGTGATTCCCAAGGCGCACATCTCCGGCTGCAACGGCGTAAACGCTGAAAACAGCAGCGTGGTGGCGCACATTTTTGAGGTCATCCCCAAAATTGCCGCAGCCGAGGGGCTGACCGGCGGCTATCGGGTGGTCTCCAACTGCGGCGATGATGCCGGCCAGACGGTGCATCACCTGCATTTCCACATTCTGGGCGGCAAGCCCCTGAACCTGGAAATGGCGTAATATCTTCACATTGCAAAAACCACATCGGTCATGCTGGAAAGGTTGACCGATGTGGTTTTTGATTTTACTTCATGCGGAACTGGTTGGCCTGGTACAGCAGCACCGCCGCCTCACCCCGGGTCAGCACATCGGACCGGAACGTAAATCCGTTTTGCGCGGCAATCTGCTGGGCGGATGCGGTATTCTCCCCGTCAGACAGTACGGCCTGCTCCTGGGGCTGTAGCTTCAGGGCGGCGCACAGCATGGAGGCAGCCTCCCCGGCGCTCACCGGCTGACTGGGCAGGAACTCCTCTGCCGCCTCCACACCGGCAGTCAAGCCGGAGCGAATGGCCGCGGCCAGATAGGGCTGGAGCCACTGGGGCACATCGGTATAGCCGGTTTCCGTCACGTTTTCATCCGTTGGAATATTCAGCGTCTTCACCAGCATGGTAACGAACTCCCCCCGGCTGACCATCTGGTCAGGCAAAAAGCAGGCGCTGCCGCCCACATTTTCCCCCACAAAGATGCCGGTATTCTTCATCCACTCCGCCTGGAATCGGCAGTCCCGCCCCAGCGTATCAGAATACTGCCTGGTATCCGTTGGCTTGAGGATGCTTACGGTAACGGTAGCCTCCCGGGAAACCTTTCCGGTGCTGTCGGTGGCGGTGAAGGTAAAGGAGTCAATGCCCACCTTATTTTTCTTGGGGGTATAGGTGAAGTTACCATTCGGCTTCAATTCCACCGTGCCCCGCTTGGGCGGGCGGGTAAGGGTAAATGTCATTTCCTCGCCTTCCGGGTCATGCACCCGCAGCGATTCCGTAATCACCAGGTTTTTATAGGTTTCATAGGCACTGTCCTCGGCAACCGGAGGCTTGTTTTCCCGTCCCTTGATGGCCAGCGTCATGGTAGCCTCCCCGGCAAGGCCGTTGGAAAACACCGGCAAATAGCTGATGGAGGCGGTGGCATCCTCCTCCATGGTGCGGCATACGAAGGTCATCTGCTCCACCTGCTGAGCGGTCAGCACATCCCCGGGGCGAAGCTGGCGGCTGCCCAGCATCACCGTGCCGTATTTCTGCTCTGGCAGTGTCCGCAGGCAAATTCCGGTGAGGGTAGCGTCGCCGCTTTCAAACTGCGCCGGGGTGAAGCACTGGACGTTGGTGCTCTCCGCCGCCGCGGTGGAAAGCGAAAGCCCTGCCGCAAGGACAACGCCAAAGGCAGGGCGCAGAATGTGTTTCATAAATATCCCTCCAAAAAGTTTCTTCGCCGGTATTGTTTGCCAGCAATGGAGGTTTTATTCTTTTTTGCATTGCAAAACGGCTGCAGCCTCAACAGGTTACAGCCGTTTTTTGAAATTTCTGTTGAACGCTTACAGAGATGCCGGCTGCCGTCTCAGTGGCTTTTCCTGGCAGCCCACCCTGTCCGATGGTTAACGTCTACCAGATTTCAAGCGCCGCATCTTCAATGGGTACCAAACTCATATGGGATTTCGTATTGCTTCAGCATCGCCAGAATATTGGGAAGGTCCGGGCAGTTATCACGGATGCAGATGCCCAGATGGATTTTCTCTACACCGATACGCTTCAGTGCCTCCATTTTCTCAATCATTCCGGCATCGGTATTTCGGTCGATGCCGCAGCCGCCGCAGTCAAAGAAGGCTGCCAGCGTGGGCGCTTGACCGGCATACTGCTGAAAGCTCTTTTCGCAGGCGTTGAAAGCCCGGAAGCAGGCCGCTCCAGTACAGACGTTGGAGGAACGGCGGCAGTGCAAAATGGCAATTTTCATAGGCAATTCTCCAAAATATGTTTCGGGTAGTAGGTTACATGGGCAAGTCCAAACCGATCTTTCGTAACCTCGGCATCCACCTCGTACAGTTCTTTCACCAGTTGAGACGAAAGAATTTCCAGCGGCGTACCGGCAGCTACGATGACACCGTCTTTCATCGCATACAAATAGTCGCAATACATGGCGGCTATATTCAGATCATGGATGGCTGAAATCACGGTGACACCCAACTGCTTCACAATGTCCAGCAGCTGAAGCTGGTACTTGATGTCCAGATGATTGGTCGGTTCGTCCAACACGATGCAGGGTGTTTGCTGGGCCAAGGCCCGGGCCAGAATAATGCGCTGCTGTTCCCCACCGGACAGGGTAGAAAAGCTTCTGCCCTTGAAACGAGACATTCCGACTTTGTCAATGCAGTCGTTGACAATGCGATAGTCCTCTGCATTATCCCGCTCCATATTTCGCTTGTGGGGGGAGCGCCCCATCATCACAACTTCTTCAATTTTGAAATCGAAGTTATAGTAGTTGTGCTGGGCAACAACTGCGATTTTCCTTGCCGATTCCTTCACGGTCATGTCGAGAAGTGCTTGCCCGTCAAGGTAAACAGCACCGTTATCCGGCTTCAGAATGCGGTAAACGCATTTGAGAAAGGTGGATTTTCCGCTTCCATTGGGGCCGATGATTCCTACAAACTGGTGGTCTTTTACTTTCACCGATACATCTTTCAGAATCTCGGTGCTGCCATATTTTTTTCGGATGTCAGAACCTTTGATTTCCATCAGTCTTTCCCTCCAAATCCGTAGGACTTCTTTACCATCAGGTAGATGAAGCAGGGAGCACCAATCATAGAAATCAGGATGCCGATGGGAAGCTCTGTTCCTTTAATCATCACCCGGCACAAAACATCTGCCCACACCAGCAAAATGGCACCCATCAGGCAGCTGATGGGGATTAGCTTCTTGTGATCTGTGCCCACCAGAATCCGCACCACATGGGGAATGATCAGACCCACGAAGCCAATCATGCCGGAGGCATAGACAATAAAGCCAATCATCAAAGAGGTAACCAGCAGATAGAAATTCCGGTACTTATGCAAATCCGTTCCCAAGGTGATGGATACCTCGTCACCCAGCAGCATCAGATTCAACACACGATATTGGGTGATGAAAAAGAATACGCACAAAATGACCAGCGGTAAAATCACCGCAATATTTCCCCAATTTGCTCCTGCCAGGCTGCCCATAAGCCAGTAGGTAATACTCATCATCCCTTCCCGGTCGTGGGCAAAGAACACCACGAAACTGGAAAAGGCGCTGCATACCGAGCTAAGAGCCATACCCGCCAGCAAGAGCTTTACCGAATTGCTGGGGCTTCCGATATTGGCTACCAGCATGACCAACAGCGAGATGCCAAAGGCACCGGCGCAGCCCATTACGCCTACAAAGTTGCTGCCCAGGAAAGAGCCAATGCCCAGCATGATGGCAACTGTTGCTCCCAAGGATGCACCGGAGGACACCCCCAGAATATAGGGATCTGCCAGGGGGTTTTTGACAATGGCTTGCATGACTACACCACACACTGCCAGCCCCATCCCCACCGCCACGGCCAGAATCAGCCGTGGCAGGCGAATATAGATAATAATATCATGCAGTGGACCGGTGCCATAGACGGCATCGTCCCCAATGCCAAAGAGCTGGTTGAGTATCACACGGTACACATCCGAAAAAGGAATGGGGGACGATCCAAATGTCACAGCCAGCAGAACGGAGAAAATCAGTCCCAGACTGAGCACCAGAATCAAGATAAGATACAGCGGCGTTTTTTGAACCAACGCCTCCTGATTTTTTTGCATATGCACCCTTATTTCGCTTCCTGCTCTGCCATTTCCGGGTAGAGATTGTCGATGAAGAACTGGAAGGACTCCAGAATCCGAACACCGGGGGAGTAAACCATGGTCAGATCAGTGGGAATCAGGTGGCCATTTTTATAAGCACTGATGTTTTGCAGGGCGGGGTTTTCCTTGAAGCAGTCCAGGCAGTTTTTGTCATTGAGGGAAGTGGAAGTGGGGCCAAAGTGGACACCAAACACGTAGTCCGGGTTCAGCACCACCAAATCTTCTGCGCTTTTGCGCTCTTTTCTGGTTTTGGCCAGCAGATTGGCACCAACAGCGGTGGCAATCTGACCGCCAATGGTATCTTCGCCATAGACCCGGAATGCGTCACCCTCATCTTCGATAATGACAATGTTCTTGGGTTCTGCCTTGCTGGCATACTCCTGACCCTTGGCAACAGTGGCACGCATTTCCGCAACGAGAGCCTCAGCACGATCTTCCACGTTGAAAATCTTGCCCAAATTCAGAATGTCCAGATATTCCCGCTCGATGTAGTCATTGGTCACATATTCATAGTCATCATCTGTGGCGCAGGCACTGTTGTATGCCATATAGGTGTTAATGCCCCGCTCGTTCCAGAAGTGCACGTCGCCCAGCCGCTTGTCCTCAAAGCTGGAGTACCATGCCAGAATGAAGTCCGGCTGCAATGTCAGCACATCTTCTTTAGACAGGAACTCCGTTGTGGTAGCCTGAATCCGATCAAATGCCTCCCGGTATTTGGGCAGGACTCGCTCCGGCTTGACGCTCATGGCCATAACAATCTTGTCTTCCAGCCCCAGCGCAATCATGTTTTCCACGGAGTTCAGGGAGTAGGTAAGTACTCGCTCGGGAGCTTTCTCAAACACCATTTCCACATGATTTCTGGCATAGTCATAGCAGCGAATACTCACGGGATAGTGATTTTCATCACTTTTGGCGGCTGCGGGTGCTTCGGTCAGGTTTGTGGCACTTGCACCGCAGACCATCAGGCCCAAGATTGTGGCGGCAGCCAGCAGCAAAGACAATACTTTTTTCAACATAATCGATCCTCCAAAATCATATTCTCTATTGCATTCCCTCTGACGGATGCACCCCGCTGAGGGAGAAAAAGGGTTGCAGCTATGGCTGTCGATGTCATCCAAGCCGGCCCCGGTTGCCTACCAGGAAAGGGTGCACAAATAAAAAACTGCGGCAGCCTGATTCAGACTGCCGCAGCCGATTTTCTGCGCACAAAATAACCAACTGCCCTAAACATCGAAGACAGATGGTTTTCATCCATTTAAGCAGGTCTCCTGACTTGCGCATCATAAGTGCCTGCACCAGTCTTCTCAGTTTCCCAATGACCGACTTTCGTCCTGTGCAGACACCTCCACGCTTACAGTGGCGGTACCGTTCCGGATTCACACCGGATTCACTATTCTCCGCCGACACCCTTCCGGCTCTCGGCGGCACTTAAATGTGTTATTTCTTGTTTACTGTGAGCAGAATATCACCTTTTAATGGGTTTGTCAAGGAATATTCTCCAATAACCACGACGATTGCATGAGTTAAGAATATATGAACGCATTGTCAGTAGAATTGCAACGTAGGGGTCGCCAACTTGGCGACCCGCTGGCACGAAGTGCCCTTGGCTTCCCCCGGGGGGAAGCTGCTGAGCGAAGCGAGGCTGATGAGGGGTGGCGACAGGTTGGTAAATAAATGCAGCTGGATGAGTGGCATATGTTCTGGTTTTCTCCACTTAACGGGGAAAATCTGAAACTTTTAGCCATCGCCGCCCCTCATCAGTCTTTTTTATCAACCGGTTCCGAAGTGCCGTTTGATAAAAAATCCAGCTTCCCCCCGGGGGAAGCCAAGAGGAAGAAACCATAAGCAATTTGCAACTAACGTACCACTTTATCCCGGAAGCGGCGGGTCGCCAAGTTGGCGACCCCTACAATGGCTATGCAGAACCATGGGTACATCCCATTCAACGCAGTACACCCCCAGAGGTGGAGCCAAGGCGGCGATGACCTTCTGAAATTATTGCAAACGGGCGCAAAAAACGACGTGGCTGAAAACACCACGTCGTTTTGTATCTCATCCCCGGCAGCCCCGGCAGCAGCTGCAATCGCCGCTGCATTTCTTCTTTTTGGGGCGGAACAGCAGCCATGCCATGTATCCGCCGATGGCAGCCAGCAGCGCATAGTCCCAGAAGCTCATCCAATCCACCCGCCAATCTGATACACCAGGAAGGCAGCAATCCACGCCACCGTGCACTGGGCAATCACCACGCCCACCGTTTTGAGCTTGGAGTCCAGCTCCCGCCGGATGGTGGCAACCGCCGCCACACAGGGGGTATACAGCAGGCAGAAGGTCAAAAAGCTTGCCGCAGAGCGGGGCGTAAACAGCAGGTGCAGCGCCTCATGCAACTGCTCATGGCTGACACCCAGAATCACGCCGAAGGTGCTGACCACCGCCTCCTTGGCGGTGAAGCCGGAAACCAGCGCCGTGACCATCCGCCAATCGCCAAAGCCCAGGGGTGCAAACAAGGGGGCAATAAACTGCCCCAGGCAGGCAAGAATGCTCTGGGTGCCGTCCGTTACCACGTTGAGCCGCAGGTCGAAGGTTTGCAGGAACCAGATAATCACCGTTGCCATGAAGATAACCGTAAAGGCACGGGTGAGAAAATCCTCTGCCTTCTCCCACATCAGCAGCACCACGCTCTTAAAAGAGGGCAGACGGTAATTGGGCAGCTCCATCACAAAGGGAACGGGATTGCCCCGGAACAGGGTGCTCTTGAGCAGAAGCGCCATGACAATGCCCACCACAATACCGCCGAAATACAGAAGAATCATCACCGGCAGCTCTCTCCCGGGGAAAAATGCGGCGGCAAACAGCGTATAGATGGGAATTTTGGCCGAGCAGCTCATAAAGGGGGTGAGCAAAATGGTCATTTTCCGGTCACGGTTGCTGGACAGGGTGCGGGTTGCCATAATGGCGGGCACAGAGCAGCCGAAGCCGATGAGCATGGGCACAAAGCTCCGGCCGGACAGACCGATTTTCCGCAGCAGCTTGTCCATCACAAAGGCCACCCGTGCCATGTAGCCGGAGTCCTCCAAAATGGACAGGAAGAAAAACAGCGTCACAATCAGCGGCAGGAAGCTGAGCACACTGCCCACACCGGCAAAGATGCCGTCAATCACCAGGCTGTGTACCACCGGATTGATGCCGTAGGCAGTCAGCGCCCGGTCGGCAAGCTGCGTCAGCCCATCCACGGCGTAGGCCATCACATCGGACAAAAAAGCACCAACCACATTGAAGGTCAGGAAGAACACCAGCCCCATAATCGCCACAAACAGGGGAATTGCCAGATAGCGGTTGGTCAGCACCTTGTCAATCTGGACGCTGCGCCGATGCTCCTTGCTTTCCGAGGCCTTGGTCACACAGCCGCCGCAGACCTTTTCGATGAAATTATACCGCATATCCGCCAGGGCGGCATTGCGATCCAGGCCGGTATCCGTCTCCATCTCGATGATGGAATGCTCAATCAGCTCTTTCTCGTTCTGGCTCAGTTGGAGCAGGTCATAAAATTCCTGCTCGCCCTCGATGAGCTTGGTGGCGGCAAATCGCCGGGACAGCTGTGCCCGCTGGGCATGGTCTTCGATGATGTGGCAGACGGCGTGAATGCACCGGTGGACGGGGCCTTCCGGGCAGAAGTCCTGCACCTTGGGAACCACGCGATTTTCAGCCGTGTCCAGCAGAATATCCACCAGCTCGGAGATACCCTCATTCTTGGCGGCACTGATGGGCACCACCGGCACACCCAAGGCATCGCTGAGCTTCTTCACATCAATGCTGCCGCCGTTGCCGGTCAGCTCGTCCATCATGTTCAGCGCAATCACCGTTGGAACCTTTAAGGTCAGCAGCTGCAAGGTCAGGTAGAGATTGCGCTCGATGTTGGTGGCATCCACAATGTTCAAAATGGCATCGGGCTTGGATTTGAGAATAAAGTCCCGGGTGACAATTTCCTCCTGGGTATAGGGACGGATGGAGTAGATTCCCGGCAAATCCACCACCTGATGGGAGGTGCCCCGGATGGTGCCCATTTTCTGGTCAACGGTGACTCCGGGGAAATTGCCAACGTGCTGATTGGAGCCGGTGAGGGCATTAAAGAGGGTGGTTTTGCCGCAGTTCTGATTGCCTGCCAGTGCAAAAATCATACCAGTTCCTCCTTGAGCGTAATTTTTGCCGCATCCTCCCGCCGAATGGTCAGCTCATAGCCCCGCACCTGAATCTGGATGGGGTCGCCCATGGGCGCAACCTTTTGCAGCGTCACGCGGGTTCCGGGAATCAATCCCATGTCCAAAAAGCGAAGCCGCAGCGCCCCTTCGCCGCCTACCTGAGCGATGGTGCCGGATTGCCCGATTTTCAAATCATCAATGGTCATACCCTTGCTCCTTCTCTATGTTTTCTATGTTTTCTTGGGGACATTATAGAAGATTTCACCCCCCTTGACAAGAGAAAATGTGCATAGACCCGCAACAAATTTACCTCGGCTAATTTGGCATTTTTGAATGATGGCTGAGATGCGGCGGGAAAATTCAAACGCCAGGATTCCGGCGGCGGAATCCTGGCGCTGATGCAATTTTTTATTTGTTCTGTCCGTCCTGGGTTTTCTGTGCCTTCTTTGCCCGTCTCTTTTTGATGCTGCGGCGGGTCAGGAACACCGTCAGCCAGCCCAGCAGCCCCACCAGCACCAGGTAAGGCAGCTCAATCAGCACCCATGCCGCAAAGTCCACCATGCCCTGTCCCAAATCCACAATGCTGTCTGCCAGACCGGAGGTGACCTTCTCCCAGAAGCCCTGCTTTTCCGGGGGCGTGAATTTTTCCACTTCCCGCAAGGTCAGATCCAGGGTGGCATAGTCCACCTGGTTGTCATACAGCCGCAGGGTGGAGGTGTAGTTTTCCAGCTGATAACGCACTTCGGTCAGCCGTCCCTCAATTTCCAGCAGGTCGGACATGGTCTGCGCCTGCTCCATCAGCTCCAGCAGCCGGGCTTCCTCGGTTTTCAGTGCCTTCACTCTGCCCTCGGTGTCGGTGTAGCGCAGGGTGATGTCCTCCACATAGCGGCTGCTGGACACCACGTTGGTCATGCCGGACACATCCTCCACGAAGCTGTCCAGCTGCTCTGCGGGAACCCGGACGGTGATGTATGCCGAGGGACTGCGCCCGGAATTGACGGCGGTGCCGCTGACGCTCTGGCTTTCCACATAGCCGCCGCTTGCCTGGATTTTCTCTGCCAGAAGCCCCATGGCATCGGTGAGGTTCTCCGTCTCCGCCGTCAGGCTCATGGTAATGACCCATTTCCGGTTTTCCGGCAGGGGGATGGAAGCGGTGCTGGCGGCGGATTTCCCGTTGCTGCCTGCCCCGCTCATGGCGGCAGGCGCTGCCATCGCCATCTCATAGGAAATGCCGTCATCGGCATACATATCGCCTCTTGCCATGTCTGGTTCCATGGACAGATTCTTGCTCCCGCAGCCGCCCAGCAGCCCCACCAGCAATGCCGCTGCCATCACGATGGTTAATGCTTTCTTTTTCTTCATATCCATTCCTCCTCAATGTTATTATATGATATGGGACAGGGCTTTTCAATGGTTCCCTTCACCCTATATGTGGGATTTATCTGGAAAAAGGTTGCAATGGACAGGCAAATTTTGTATAATGTTTTTTGACAGGAGGGGTTTACCGTTGGCAAAGCTCTATTTCAAGTATGGTGCCATGGGTTCCAGCAAGACCGCCCAGGCGCTGATTACCAAATACAACTATGAAGAAAATGATTTATCCGTGTGGCTTCTAAAGCCCAGTGCCGACACCCGGGACGGGCAGACCGTTCTGCGCAGCCGCATTGGTCTGGCGGCAGAGGTGGAGACCGTTCCCCCGGAGCGGGATTTGGAGGTGCTGTTCCGGGAGCAGCGGCTGGGCAAATGCAATGTAATTATTGTGGATGAATGCCAGTTCCTCACCCCGGCACAAATCGACCAGCTGCGCAGCATTGTGGACGAATACAATATCCCGGTGATGTGCTTCGGTCTGCGGACGGATTTCCAGACCAAGCTGTTCCCCGGCAGCCTGCGGCTGATGGAGGTGGCAGACACCATCCAGGAAATCAAAACCATTTGCGACTGCGGTGCCAAAGCCACCGTCAACGCCCGGATTGACGGCAGCGGTCACATCGTCACCCAGGGCGCACAGGTGGTGCTGGGAGGCAACGACAGCTATATTGCCATGTGCCACAAGTGTTATGTCCGGGGCATCCGGGAGCATAAGGTTATCAAGCTGCATACCCACTAAGGCAGCGGTACTGCCGGACAGTGCACATGGTGCGAAGCACCCTTGGCTCCACCTCTGGGGGAGCTGGCAGCCCGAACGGGCTGACTGAG
>URPI01000033.1 GCA_900549705.1 uncultured Eubacteriales bacterium | reverse complement strand
CCTGCTTGGAGGGGGCATCACCGTAAAAATAGTTCTCTTGGACAAAACCAAGTCGGTCAATTTCCATTTTTACGCCCGTTTCCTCGAACACTTCCCGTACAACGGCTTCCTCCGCTGTTTCCCCAAACTGGATTCTGCCGCCGACAGAATAGAGATAGTCCGCCCTGTCGTTTCCAACCATCAAAATTTTTCCGTCCTGCATAATAATGGCTCCCACCCGAATATTCAGGATGCCGTCATCACAGGCAACGCACATATCTTTTTTCATCTTCTCACCTCAGATGTGAAATTTATATGTTGAACCAAAGCCGGAAAAAGGCTGCCGCAAACGTGCAGCAGCCTTTCCATATGTAGTGCATCAGGCGTCTACGCTGTGGCTTGTCACCTTCATGACCTGCTTCTGGTAGGCTGCAATTCCAGCAGCCAGAACCTCCATGGCGCGGCTCAGATCCTTCTGATTGAGCACATAGGCAATACGCACCTCGTTAATGCCCTTGCCCGGCGTTTCATAGAAGGGCGCGCCAGGCGCAAACATCACTGTATCGCCCTTATCCTCGAAGGATTCCAGCAGCCACTTCTGGAATTTATCGGAATCATCCACCGGCAGGCTGGCCATTACATAAAATGCGCCCATGGGTTCTTCCACAACCACACCGGGAATTTTGCGAAGGCCGGAAATAACCGTGTCTCTGCGGTGCCTATACTCTTCCTTACTTCTGCGGAAAAAGTCCGGGGAAACAGAATACAGTGCCGCTGCGCCCAGCTGGTCAATGGTAGCAACAGACAGCCGGGACTGGCAGAATTTCAGGAGCGCCTGCTGGAGCTCTTTGTTCTTCGTGATAACCGCGCCAACACGGGCACCGCAGGCAGAGAATCGCTTAGACACCGAGTCAATAATAACCAGATTATCCTGGATGTCCGTAAAGTGTGCCATAGTGGGAACACCGAATTTTTCATCATAGCAGAACTCGCGGTAAACCTCGTCGCAAATGAGGAATAGGTCATGCTCCTTTGCAATATCCGCAATCATGCGCATTTCATCCTGGTTCAGCACCACGCCGGTGGGATTGCCAGGATTGGTAATCAGAATGGCGCGGGTATTCCGGGTAATCTGACTCTCAATCCGCTCCCGCTGGGCATAGCGATATCCTTCCCAGGGATTGGTGGGAAGCGCACGGATGACACCGCCAGCTGCATGAACAAAGGTGGTGTAATTAGGATAGTATGGCTCCGGGATGATAACCTCGGTGTATGGGTCAAGAATGCTCAGGCAGGTCAGCAGCAGCGCCTCGCTGCCGCCGGTGGTGATGAGCACATCGTTAGCATCCAGCGAAACGCCCAGCCCGGCATAGTAATTCCGAATTGCATCAATCAGCAGGGGGTTTCCGGGAGACGCATCATAGGCCAGGGTCTTCCGGTTAAAGTTGCGGATGGTTTCATAATAGGCTGTGGGAGTCTCCAGATCAGGCTGGCCGATATTCAGGTGATAGATTTTTCTTCCCTTTTCCTCGGCTGCCACCGCCAGAGGATGGAATTTCCGCATAGGCGACGGTTCACAGCGGTTTGCATTGATGGAAATTTGCATAACTACCTCCATTTGCGAACGGATGATTCGCGTGTATATGAATTTGTAACGGATTTTAACACCGGGCTGAGCAGCAGCAACACCAGTAGATTGGGAATGGCCATGAGTCCATTGAACACCTCCGCCATTTTCCACACCACGGATGTATTCATCACCGCTCCCAGCAGTACCACCGCCGTCTGCAACGTAAAATACCAAGGCTCTGCCTTGCAGCCAAACAGATACCGGGTACAGCGCACGCCATAAAAGCTCCATCCCAGAATGGTTGCATAGGCAAAGACTGCCAAAAAAGCAGTGACAATCAGCTTTCCAAAACGACCGTACACCACTGAAAAGGCAGAAATGGTCAGCTTCGCACCGGTGTCAATTCCATAAGGGATCTCACAGCCGCTGCACAAAATCACGAGGGCGGTCATGGTGCAGATGACAAAGGTATCTAAAAACACCTCTATCAAGCCCATCATCCCCTGTTCTGCCGGATGGGCGGTATTGGCCGAAGCGTGGGCAATGGATGCAGTTCCCATCCCGGCTTCATGGGTGAACACCCCGCGGCTGCATCCCACCTGCAGCGCTCGCAGGGCAGAGCCGATGATGCCGCCGGTAACTGCCTTTGGGGAAAACGCTCCTGCCAGGATGTTTTGCAGCGCCGCAGGAATGCTCCTTATTTTGCATATCAGAAAAACAAGGCACAGTACAATATAAATCCCTGCGGCACAGGGCACCAGGCATTCCGCAAACCGGCCAATGGAATCCGTCCCCTTCCAGAAGGCAACACCCACAAATCCCATCAGCACAATGCCAATAACAACTGGCGAAAGCCGCGAAGCACCGACAACGCTTTGCATTCCGGTGACAATTGCATTGACCTGAGTCAAATTACCAACACCAAAGGAAGCAAGAATGCCACAGAAGCTGTATATTCCGGCCAGGGGAAGGAAGATCTTTGGCAAGCCCAGCTGAATCATGTACATGGGGCCGCCAACAATTTCGCCATTTTCGCAAGTGTGGAAGCGAACGGCAAGCGTCGCTTCTGCATACTTCACCGCCATCCCAAAGAAGGAAAAAAACAGCATCCAAAGAACGGAACCCGGACCGCCCAGGCTGATTGCCCCGGCTACCCCCACAATGTTTCCTGTTCCCACTGTGGCCGCCAGGGCGGTACACAGCGCTCGAAATGGGGAAACACCATCCGCGCCGGCATTCTCACGGTGCAGAAATCGCCGAACCGCACTGGGGAAAAAACGGACTTGAACACAGCGGGTGCAAACGGTCAGCCAAACGCCAACGCCCAGCATCAGCAGGAGCATGGGGGTGCCCCACAAGAGGTTATAAATCCCGTCCAATTGTTTTTCCATGTACGTCCTCCTAGCATACCATTCTTTTTTGAAAAAATCAATGAATTATGAAAAATAATGCAAAAAAAAGCAGACCTGATTTCAAGCCTGCTTTTGTATGGGGGGATATAAGAGTGAACCGTGCAATGACCTATGTCAAACCCAGGCAGCCCAAATTTCCGGGCAATAGCCAACGGTTGCCTGTTTTCCATTGCGAACGATTGGCGTTTTCATCAAAGAGGGATCATTGAAAACCTTGTCCTCTTTTGCCCCTCGGTCATCCATATATTTCATGTTGGTGATTTCCTGGCTCTTGCCATTCCAATCAATCAGGTTGTCAACTCCGCCAACGGCACGAACGACGCTGTCAAACTCCTTGCCGGACATACCGAAGCGAATCAAATCAATAGATTGGAATTTGATGCCGCGTTCCTTAAAATATCGTTCGGCTTTCTTGGTATCAAAGCACTTGCTCTTACCAAAAATCTGTATATTCAATACATTACCTCCATCAAGCATAATCCCTGCGCCGGAGCCAAAAAACCGGCGCTTTTCCGCTGCTCTGAGAACAATGCAGGAATGCTTTCGACACTGCGTTCTCCTCTGCCCACTTCAATCAGCGTACCGGTGAGAATGCGCATCATGTTATACAGGAACCCGTCCGCCGTCACCGTAATCTGGATTTCGTTGCCTATGCACGCCACACGAAGCGCCGTAATGCAGCGCACTGTGGACTTTTTGACCTTCGCCCTGGCACAGAAGGCAGCAAAGTCATGCTCACCCAGCATCTGCTGCCCCGCCCGGTTCATAGCCTCCACATCCAGCCTCTCCGGGAAGCAAGCCACATATCGCCGCTGAAACACACAGGGGGCTTCGCTGTTCCATATCCGATAGCAATAGGTTTTCCCCCTGGCATTCAGCCTTGCATGGAAGCGGGGCGCTGCCTCCTTGCAGGAATATATGCCGATGTCCTCTGGAAGATACCGCCGCAGCTGCTTCAGGATCTCCTCTGCCGGCATGGGGTTTTCGCAGTGGAAGGAGGCCACCTGACCCATGGCATGAACACCGGCATCCGTTCGGCCACTGCCGCTTACTTCAATTTTTTCTCCCAGAATGCGGGTAAGGGTCTGCTCCAGCTTCCCTTGAATGGTATTTTCAGCGCCGGGCAGCCGCTGCCAACCGCGGTAGCGGCTGCCATCATAGCACATCTCAAGGCGCAGGTTCCTCATATTCCTTCAATTCCTCTCTGGCTTCCTGTTCCGTATCCGCCGAGAACAGGAATCTCCCGTATTTATCGTACACGCAGACATGACCGCAATGAGACCGAATAGAGAACACAGCCATCAACCTTTCGTTTTTTGATGGCTGTATTATCTATCATTTTATGTCCAATAATTCGGACAGTTACTTGAAGATTTTCGACTTGCACCACCCGGAAACATCGGCATAAACCTCCTGCCGGTTGATTTCATTGAGAATCTCGTGGCGACCCAGCGGATATATGGTACAGTTCACATCCTGCATTCCCGCCTTTTGGAAAGCGGCGGCGGCTTTGCGGACACCGTTTCCGTAGCTGCCCACCGGGTCATCGCCGCCTGCAATGAAGAATACCGGGAGCTGCTTGTTCATGGCAGCCAAATTTTTCGGCTGTTGGATAAAGCGGATGCCACCCAGCATTTCCCGCAGCAGTCCGCCAGTGGCTGTAAAGCCGCACAGCGGGTCTGCCACATAATCACTCACAACCTTCCGATCCCTGCAAATCCAGTCAAATGCCGTTTGCGGATGCTCCACCCGCTTGTTGTAATTGGAAAAAACCAGATTCTGGAGCCGGTTGCTGGCTGCCTGTTCGCCGATTCGATTGCATACAACACTGCATATGGCAACGCCCGTATCAAGTACCGGCTCCGGCTGCCAGCCAGTGCCGCAGATAACTGCCGCAGAGATGCCGCAATCAGGATACTTGCACAGCAATGTGCGGGTCATAAAGGAGCCCATAGAATGCCCCAGCAGCACATAGGGCAGCTCTGGAAATTCCGCCTTGGTGCGCCGCAGCAGTTCATAGCTGTCGTCCACCGCAGTGAACCACCCGCCATGGAAATATCCCTGGATACCGCCGCCATTGATGGATTTTCCGTGCCCCATATGGTCTTCTGCCACTACGATAAAGCCCTGGCGATTCATATAATTTGCAAATTCATCGTACCGCTCTACATACTCAGCAATACCGTGGACGATTTGCAGCACTGCCACAGGGGGCTCATCGGGCATCCATCGGCAGACGTGAATCTGTCCGACTCCCTTGGATGCATAGAATTCATCGGTACGCATTGCGCTTACTCCACAACGGTGTAGTCAGCATCGGTAATTGCCTTTTTCAGTGCCGCAAGGTCAGCATTGCCGGTAACCGTAACCGTCTTTGCGGCCAAATCAACAACGGCATCTTCTGTACCAGGAACACTCTTGCAGGCCTTTTCCACTCTGGCCTTGCAATGGCCACACATCATGCCTTCAACCTTAATAACTGTTTTCGTTTTTGTTTCCTCCTTTATAATGGGGCACGCTTCTGCGTGCGCAGTTTGATTATCTGCAATAGCCGCATTTTTATCCTGCTTGAAAAAGCGCAGACGCAGCGCATTGGTCACAACAAACACTGAGCTCATGCTCATGGCTGCCGTTCCAAGCATCGGGCTCAGCCGCAGACCAAAGGGGATGAACAATAGTCGCCGCAACCGGAATGCCAAGCGTATTATAGAAAAATGCCCAAAACAGATTCTCTTTGATATTCCGAATCGTGGCGCGGCTCAGAGCTATGGCACTGCTCACGGCTGACAGGGAGCTGTTCATCAGCACTATATCAGCCGATTCTATGGCGATATCCGTGCCTGCACCGATGGCCATTCCCACATCAGCAGTCACCAATGCTGGGGCATCGTTGATACCGTCGCCCACCATCAAAACCCGGTGGCCTTCCGCTTGCAGCTTCTTCACTGCACCTGCCTTCTCCGTAGGCAGCACATCGGAAATCACGTGAGAAATCCCCGCCTTGGCCGCAATGGCCTGAGCCGTCTGCTGATTGTCACCAGTGAGCATCACCACGTCCAGGTGGCGGCTCTGCATGGCTCGGACGGCGGAAACAGAGTCAGGCTTCAGCACATCGGCAGCAGCAATCGCGCCAATATACTTGCCATCTTCGGAAGCAAAGTACAGCGGTGTCTTTCCCTGGGCGGCCAAGCTTGAAAAATCCGGGATTGCAACGCCCAATTCCGCCATCAGGCGGTCATTGCCGCCATAATAGCAGACGCCGTCCACCTTGCCGGAAACACCCTTCCCCGGAATGGTCTTAAACGCCTCCGGTTCCGGGAAGTCCATTTTCACTGCCGCCAAAATTGCCTTTGCAAAGGGGTGCTCGGATTTGCTTTCCAGGGAAGCCGCAATCCGCAGCAGCGCCTCTTTGCTTGCTGCCTGAGGAAGAACATCCGTCACAGCGGGGCGACCGGTGGTCAGAGTACCTGTCTTATCCAGTACAACCGTGTCAACCCGATGCAGATTTTCCAATGCCTCTGCGTTCTTAAACAGCACACCCATCTGTGCGCCCCGGCCAGTTCCGACCATGATTGCAACCGGCGTGGCAAGGCCCAACGCACAGGGGCAGGAAATAACCAAAACAGAGATGGCATTGTTCAGGCTGAACTCCATGGAGTAACCCATGAGCATCCACGCAGCAAAGGTCATCGCGGCAATCGCCATTACAACCGGAACAAAGACACCGGCAATTTTGTCTGCCATTCTGGCAATCGGCGCTTTGGAACCGCCTGCATCCTCTACCATGCGGATAATCTGAGCGAGGGTAGTGTTTTCACCAACCTGGTCGGCGCGGAACTCCAAATAGCCCTCCTGGCTGACTGTTGCAGCGGATACCTTATCGCCCACGCGCTTCTCCACAGGCACGCTCTCGCCGGTCAGGGCACTCTGGTCTACGGACGCACATCCGCTGACCACCGTACCGTCCACAGGAATGCTGCTGCCGGAACGGACAATCACGACGTCCCCCACCTGTACATCTTCCACCGGCACTTCAACAGTGGAATCACCCCGCCGGACGCTGGCGGTTTTCGGGCTCAAGTCCATCAGAGCACGGATGGCATCACCGGTCTTGCCCTTTGCCCTGGTTTCCAGGTATTTTCCAAAAGTAATCAGGGTCAAAATCATAGCTGCAGATTCAAAATAGAGATTGTGGCTGTATTCCGAGACAATTTCCATTTCTCCATGTCCCAGTGCCCAGGACATACGAAACAGAGCGGCAACGCCGTAAACCAGTGCTGCAAGGCTGCCAACGGCAATCAGGGAATCCATGTTGGGGCTGCGATGCCAGAGCGCTTTGAGACCGCGGGTATAATATACTCGGTTAAGGTAAACCACAGGCAACGTCAGGCACAACTGAAACAGCGCGGCAACCACGGCGTTTTGTGTCCCGTGATACCAGCCGGGCACTGGGAGCCCAGCCATATGCCCCATGGTAAAATACATGAGAACCACCAGGAAAATGGAAGAACCAATCAGGCGGTGCTTCATTTCCTTCAGACCGGTGTCCATGGGCGAAGCCGTCTCCTTTTTGGCAGCAGTTCCCTGAAGGACGGCATTATAGCCAGCCTTCTGCACCGCCTGAATCACCAACGCGGACACATCCGTGTCGGAGGATACAACCATGGTTCCGGCAAGCAGATTCACATCTGCTTTCTGCACCCCGGGAACCGCTTGGGATACCTTCTCCACCCGGGCGGAGCAGGCTGCGCAGGTCATCCCGGTTACGTTAAATTTCAGAATCATCTAGATTTCCTCGCTTTCTATTATCTTCTATTTGGGGCATTTCGTCAACTGTTTTCTATTGACACGCTCCTGTGTTTTATGATAATATTCTATCACGCAATCACAACATTGCAAGTATGCACTATTTTGTGCAATACTACCCTTTTAGATACCATGGAGGAATCCCATGAGCAAGGATGAAATTTGCCCCGTTGCCACAACACTGGATTTGATCGGCGGAAAGTATAAGACCTTGATTCTATGGCATTTGGCCGATGGAAGTCATCGGTTTTCTGAGATTCGCAGAATGGTTTCCGACGCAACCCCAAAAATGCTGACCCAGCAGCTGAGAGAGCTGGAAGCCCAGGATTTAATCCATCGGGAGGTATTTCCGGTTGTACCGCCAAAGGTAGAGTACTCTCTTACCGAAACTGGAAGGAGTCTGATGCCCATTCTCATTGCCATGCGGGACTGGGGAGCCGAATATATGCGCCGCAAGAATATGGAGCCATGCTGCTTTATGATGCAGTCTGGAACATCTCCCTGCTGTCACTGATACGCAATGTAATATGAAAGGACTTTAAGTTGATGAGAATAAAGATTATTTCCGACAGTACCTGTGACCTCTCGCCCCAGCTGTTGAAAGAACACGACATTGGTCTGATTCCCTTGATTGTTGTAAAGGGAAACGAGGAATTTCTGGACGGTGTTACCATTACACCCGCTGATGTTTTTGCCCATGTGGCCGCCGGAGGAAATCTATGCTCCACGGCTGCTCGCGGCATATCCGTATTTCAAGAGAAGTTTGCCATGTATGCCAAGGATTATGATGGTGTAATTCATATAAACATTAGTTCTTTCTTCTCCTCCAGCTACCAAAACGCCTGCATCGCAGCAGCAGATTTTGACAACGTGCGGGTTATTGACTCCCGCAATCTGTCCACTGGTCAGGGACTTGTGGTGCTGAAAGCCTGCGAACTTGCCAAAACCGCTACGAATTTGGATGAATTGAAGCGTCAGCTGGATGATTTTGCCCTTCGTGTTGAAGCAAGCTTTGTTATTGATCGGCTGGATTACATGGTAAAGGGTGGGCGCTGCTCCAGTGTTGCTGCACTGGGAGCCAACCTGCTGAATCTGAAACCATGTATTGAAGTGCGCGGCGGCAAGATGTCCGTTGTAAAGAAGTACCGGGGGCATATCGAAAAATGCGTCGCAGCTTACGTGAAAGACCGTCTGAAAGACCGTGATGACCTGGACGATAACACAGTATTCATCACTCATACCGAGATTCCCCAGGAAAATATTGACGCCGCACAAGCCGGGATTGAAAAATACCACCCGTTCCGCCATGTGTACGAAACCGTTGCCGGCTGTACCGTTTCCTGTCACTGCGGCCCCGGCACACTGGGTGTTCTTTTCGTTCGTAATAAGTAATCTTCCAAACCGCTCCTGCCAGGGGCGGTTTTCCTTTGCATTTGTTCTTGTCTTTTGAAACTTCTGTGTTATACTGTTACAGGAAAATTGACAGAAGGCGGAAAATAAAGACATGGATTATCAGACAATACTGAACCTGGCAGTGGATTTGGGCTACGAGCTTTCCATCAGCGGCGCTGAAACCTTCCGCATTGAAGACAGCATGGCCCGGATTGCGGCAAGCTATGGCATAAAAGCGGAAGTGTTCTCCATTCCCAATTATTTGATTGTCAGTATGCTCACAGAAGACGGAAAACCCATCACCCGGATGCGCAGAATCGGTCCTCATGGAAACAATCTGGATGCCGTGGAAAAGCTGAATGCCCTCAGCCGCAAAATTTGCAAGGAACACCCTGCCCCTGAAACCGCAATGCAGTGGCTGGAACAGGTGCGCAGTGCCATTCCCTATTACGGCCTTTTCGTTTCTGTCCTGGGGCACTTTTTAGGTGCACTGGGCTATTCCCTTCTTTTTGGTTGTGGCGCAACAGACATGGTGATGTCCGGCCTGTGCGGCATACTGGGCGGACTTTTGAATCGCTTTATGGATAAAATGAAGGTCAACCCGTTTTTTGAGACCATCTTCTCCGCCTTTTCTATGGCACTTCTCGCTTACTGGCTGAACACCCACGGTCTGGTTCAGAATGTGAACAGCGTTGTAATTGGCGCATTGATGATTCTGGTGCCTGGGCTGCTGTTTACCAACGCCATGCGCGACATTATCTATGGTGATACGAATTCTGGCATCACTCGGTTTGTTCAGGTGCTTTTGATTTCCATGGGCATGGCTCTGGGAACCGCTGTGGCATGGAATACATCCGACCTGCTTTGGGGAATGCCGCATAATCTTGTAGAACTGAGCAATCCCCTGCTGGTGACAGCCATCGGCTCGCTAATCGGCTGTATCGGATTTTCCATTTTATTTAACATCCATGGTCCCGGCGGGCTTCTCTGTGCGCTGGGCGGTGTTGTCACCTGGGTCGGCTTTGTGTTGATTCAGCGGCTGGGGGCGGGTGAAATCTTTGCCTATTTTGCTGGTGCATTCTTCGCCTCGGTGTATGCGGAGGTCATGGCGCGTATCCGCAAGTACCCGGCTATTTCCTATCTGGTCGTTTCGCTGTTTCCGCTGATTCCCGGTGCAGGAATCTACTATACCATGTATTATGCCGTTCATGGAAATATGGAGCAATTTGCTGCGCGAGGAACCTATACTGCCGCCATCGTGGGCGTTATGGCAGTTGGTGTCCTGCTGGTTTCCACAATTGTCCGTCTGATATACACCTGGAAGGAAAATCGCAAATAAAAAAGCAACCTCACTCTGAAATCCATCGGAGTGAGGTGCTTGTTATAATTGGGAAAAGACATTGCCCAGGCTGTCGTGAATCACCAAATCTGCATTATCGTCATATGGCGTCAGGTCGCGGTTGATAAGCACCAGCCGATTGCCCCGATAATAACGCAGAAACCCCGCCGCCGGGTAAACTGTCAAGCTTGTTCCGGCGACAATCAGCAGGTCAGCACCGGCAATTGCTGCAACGCTTTTTTCAATGGTTTTCCCGTCCAGGCTTTCCTCGTATAGTACCACGTCGGGCTTCACAATGCCGCCGCAGGTGCAGCGGGGAATATCCTGGGCATCCCGGATAAATTCAGCCGGATAGAACTTATGGCATCGGGTGCAGTAGTTGCGAAGTACGCTCCCATGGAGTTCATACACCGTGTGGGATCCAGCCTTCTGATGCAGCCCGTCAATGTTCTGGGTCACAATGGCATCCAGCTTTCCCTCCTGCTCCCACTGCGCAAACTTTTTGTGGGTGATATTGGGTTCAAAACCAAGCGGAAGCATCTTTTCCCGGTAAAACCGGAAGAAATAAGACGGATTGCGCATATAAAAACTGTGGCTGATGATGGTCTCCGGCGGGTACTCAAAATGCTGGTGATATAAGCCATCCACACTGCGGAAATCCTTAATCCCGCTCTCTGTGCTTACGCCTGCACCTGTGAATCCCACAATATGACAGCTTTCTTTCACCCACTGCCTCAGTGTTTCGATCTTATCCATTCTGTTTCCTCCTCGACTGTATTTTATGTTATATTACAATATTCGCGTCCGCACTGCAACGGGAAATTTTAGGTATTCGTAATAAATCTCTCCTCAGAAACAGCCAAGGAGCTGCCCCAAATACCCGGACTTTGCCTGGGTGGATAGGCTTAACCGCCTGGTGGAGCTGACAAAAGATTAGCGCCGAGCTTTCGCCCGGCGCTTCCACGGAAATCAAATTTTGCACATATCCCCAAAAAACAACAACCACCCTACATCCGTAGGACTTCAGGAAAGAATGTTTATTCAACCGTATTTACATGAATTAAGCTAATATTCATTTATGGAGTGTTCTCTTGATGTTATCTCTTCCTCAACGAATAAGGTTCTTGTGCAACTCATCGTAATCGTAAAATTGATTTCCGTGTTGTAGCTGTATTTCTGCTTGACATCCTGCTCCTGCTGTGTTACTCTCGCATTGGGAGCTTTCGCAAACTCCGCTTCGGGCGTTGCACTGGGACTATTCGTATCAGTGGATTGCGAGGCTTTTTTTGTACCTTTTTTCTCCTATAAACGCTGAAAGAATGTACAGTGTCTCGCCTTAATGTCCACAGCTGTCTGAACTGTATAATAGGCCTTTTCGCCAACACTCTTTTCATAAGGAACTGTTTTTGCTGGCTTTTTCTTTCTGGTCTGTTTGGTAACATAGGCTTTCGTTGTTCCGGTAAGAATAATACCGTCCGGGGAGTTAAATGTGTATTCAATCTTTGTGATATAGAAACATCGGCCATGGAGGTGCAGTATGGACTCATTTTGGGATAACTCTTGGGAACACATTGACCCAGCCCGCATTGCAGAATATATCAACGCCTTTGATATGGGCGAGGATGACATCATCTCCATTCTGCGCCGATATGATGCCAAAAGCGTATGTGATGCCGGATGCGGGTGTGGAATTTATGCGCTGAAGCTGGCAAAGTTCGGATTTGCTGTGGGCGGCTTTGATGTTTCAGCCCATGCAGCAGCGATTGCACAGGCCGTGACCGGCAATGATGCGTTCAAAACTGCCAGCATTCTTGCAACAGGCTATGCAGATGGGGAATTTGATGCCGTTATTGCCCGGGATGTGATTGACCATATTTCTAAGCTTGAAGCAAAGGCAGCCACGAAAGAGCTGTGCCGTATTACAAAGCCAACAGGCATTATTCTCATTACCCTGGATGGCACCGACCAGGAATACGAAGACGAGCCGCACACCGTAACGCAAGACGGCGATTATGTCTTCACTGATGGAAAATGGAAGGGGATGGTTTTTCATCCCTACTGCCAGGAAGAAGTTTATGAGCTAGTTCCCGATGGGATGACATGCGAAATCTCAGAGGGCTACGATTCCATGACAATACTGCTCAAGAAGGTGACACAATGACATTTCTGGAAACCAACCGGCTGCGGCTGCGCAGCGTTGAAGCAAAAGATGCAGATGTGATGTATGACTATCGGAACAACGAAATCTGCGCCCGGTATCAGCGGGGGCAAGTAACGGATTTTGAAGGCATCTGTCAACTGGTGGAGCGGCGGAAAAATGATGTGGTGTCCACGGAAGCTTCCTTCCTGGTGGCAGTTGCACTGAAAGAGACTGATGCCATGATTGGCGAGATTGTGGTCATGCCCCGGGAGGGCAATATCAGCCTGGGCTACACCTTCTCCTACCGGCATCATCGCAAGGGATATGCCTTTGAAGCACTGACCGCCCTGACCGAGCTGCTTCACAGTCGCTGCCCGGACTGGGATTTTACCTGCTTTGTGGAACCGGAAAACGCCCCCAGCATTGCGCTGCTGAAAAAATTGGGATTTCAGCTGATGGGCTACCTTCCCTCTAAAAAATCCCTGCTGTTTGAAAAATGGATGTCGCCGGAGACGAAGGCAGAAATCGCGCAGGCGTTAACCCCCTGCTGATGGGAGGAACGTGATGGAATTCCAGCGCATCAACGCATATGAAGATGCCCGCTTCTCGAAGAAGGTATTGTATCAGCACGGATGCTTTCTTGCAGATGATAAGCCCTATGAAATTGAAATCATTTCGGATTCCGAAGCTGTTGTCCGTGGGGAGGATGCCGCAATATATCCGCAAGTGATTGAAGAATTTCGCTTTTATACGCCTCATATCACCATTTTTTATAACACCGAGCGGCAGGTGATAAAACAGTATCCGGCAATACAGCTTCTGACCATCCTATTGAAAAACATCCAGCCGTCTCAGTTTTATGTGGATGAAAGCAAAATAGCCGCTGTCCGCACCTTTCTTCAGAAGCCGGATGACATCATCATCCAGGTGCTTCCCCATGACGGAAGATACATCTCCCTGGATGGACACACACGGCTCTACTACGCCGCAATGATGGGCTGGAATTTTGTCCATGCTGTTGCTGTGCCCCCAGAGGATTACATTTTCAAGTTTGTGGAGGAGGCGCACAAACGTGGTATCTTCTCTCCAAAAGACATGACGCTGCTTCATCATGCAGCGTATGAGACGCAGTGGAATGGATTTTGTGATTCATTCTTCGCAGAAGCAGCTTTCCACTCAGAAAAATAAAACACCCGCCAGGAAAAATTGCCGCCTTCCAGCAGATGTTGGAGGGCGGCAATTTTTTATTCCATTGTTTCCATCAAAGCAGCAATTTCCTCTTTGCCGGGCATAACACGCAGCGCACCCTTTCTGGTGGTGACAATGGCAGCTGCTGCATTTGCAAAGGTGAGCATCCGGGTCAGCTGTTCGCCGGTATATTCCCCCATCCCCCACATCAGAACATGATGCAGCACTGCGCCAAAAAAGGTATCACCTGCACCGGTGGTTTCGATGGTATCCACCCGGAACGCCTGAGCCTCTGCCTGAATGTCTCCGGCGTAGGCACGGCTTCCATCCTTCCCCATGGAAAGAAGAATCAGTTTAATGGCAGGATAGACCTCCCGAATCCAGGATATGCCCTGATCGTAATCTTCCAACCCGGTCAGCCACTGGATTTCATTGTCAGAGATTTTCAGGATGTCGCAATGGGCTAATCCATAGCACACCTGCTCCATCGCTTCCTCCAGATTCCGCCACAGCGGCGGGCGAAGGTTGGGGTCAAAGGAACGCAGCACACCGCACCGCTCGGCCTCTGCAATGGCAGCATAGGTGGCAGAACGCACCGGCTCATCGGTCATGGACAGGGTTCCAAAATGGAAAATCTTGGCCTGCTGAATCAGCTCAAAGGGAACCTCCTCCTGGCATAGCTGCATATCTGCACCGGGGTTGCGATAAAAGCTGAAATCCCGGTCGCCATCTGCCAACGTATGTACCACTGCCAAAGTTGTATGTACCTTTTCATCCCAGCACAGCCCCTGGGTAGAGATTCCCGTTTCCTTCAAGGCATTTTCCAGCTGGGTGCCAAAGCCGTCCGCTCCCACCTTTCCAATAAAAGCCGTGAAATGCCCCAGCTTCGCCAGCAGCGCCAGCACATTGCAGGGCGCACCGCCGGGATTGGCTTCCAGGAGTGGATTCCCCTGCTGGCTGATACCATTCTGTGTCAAGTCAATCAGCAGCTCTCCCAGTGCAACAACATCATATTTTTTCACCTAATACCCTCTCTTTCGCTCTCTGCGCTTTATGCGCCGAAATGTATCATACCTCAAGACTATATTTCTGGACGGACATCCGCACCGGCGTATCTGCAGCAAAGGAAATCCCCTCTGCATTTCCCGGGGAATAAAGGGTCATCGAGGCGGTCTGTGCTCCATCTCCCACAAACAACTCTGCACTGTAGCAGTCCAGCAGCAGGCGCAGACAAATCCTTCCATCTTCAAAATCTGCCGGGAATTCCCGCACATGGTTGATGTCAAAAGGAAATCCGCTGTAGGTTCTGTCCAGGTGAATGGTACCCTTCTGCGGGAAAAGTGTAATATCTGTATGAAACCCCTCCCCCTTCCGAATTTGCAGCCGGAACCAGCTGTAACACTCCGTAGCAGGCGCAATCTCCAAAATCATATCCAGTACCTTGCCGGAAACACCAGGCAGGGTAATTTCCTCATGAACGGTCACATCGCGGAATTCCACCTTATTCCTCCGATAGCTGCCCAGTTCCCGTACCGGCATCTGCAGCAGCCGTCCATCCCGGATGGTAAGCTCTCTGGGGACGGTCATATGCCCCATGAAGTCAAGCCCCGGAATGCGCTGGTGCGCTCCTTCCCAGCTTTGCATCCAACCAATCAGGATGCGGCGGCCATCCAGCGCTTCCAGCGTCTGCGGCGCATAAAAGTCAAGGCCATAATCCACCACATGGGATACTTCCGGGTGAAAGTGCTTTTCTGCATCTGTAGATCCGATGTGATACACGGTACAAGTACCATTATGGAATTCCATTGTCTTCGCCCGCACTTCCAGCGCACTGTGAATCAGCACATCCCTGCCATCCAGATGAAAAAAGTCCGGGCATTCCCACATGGTTCCAAAACGGTATCCACAGGAATACAGAATGCTGTCGCGTACCCAATGAAATCCATCCCTACTCTCAAAAAGCAAGACATCCCCGCTGCCGTCTTTGCCCCGGTTCACCGCAACTGCGTAATAAACGCCGCATTCCATCCAGATTTTGGGGTCCCGGAAATCCTGGGGGCTGGCAC
>URPI01000032.1 GCA_900549705.1 uncultured Eubacteriales bacterium | reverse complement strand
CTACAGGGGGTTGTGCCATCCATCCTGGTGCTTCCTGAAATCCGGGGTTACGGGCGGATTCTATCCGCCCCTACAGGGTGTCGTGCAAAATCGGGGCGGGTGCTGCACCTAAAAATCCCACGGTTTCTGAGCGGTATCGTCACCGGGCGGGTTAGGGAACCAATGGATCGATACAAACTCCGTGCGGCATTATCTGGCGGCATGGCCGCCCGGGTCGCTAAAAAATTCCTATTGTATATCAAAAGAAAATCTGATATAATGAGCCAGAGTTATAGTTCAATTTCCCAAGAAAACGGAGGATTCCAATATGTACGAAAAGAATCGCCGCCCGGGGCGGGTCGCTCCCGCCGCTCCCGTTGAGGAGACCGAGGGTCAGCTGGAGGGCAGAAACGCCTTGCAGGAGGCGCTGAAAAGCGGGCGCACGGTGGATAAGGTGTTTATTGCCGCCGGAGAGACGGACCGTGGCTTGCAGCGGCTGGCTGCCGAAGCAAAGGAAGCCGGTGCGGTTGTGGTGCCGGTGGATCGCCGGAAGCTGGATGCCATGTCCTTTACCCGCTCCCATCAGGGCGTGATTGCGCTGGTGGCCGCTCACATATATTATAGTATCGACGACATTTTGGAGGAGGCTGCCTCCCGTGGAGAAGCACCCCTGATTGTCATCTGTGACGAGCTGTCCGACCCCCACAATCTGGGTGCCATTCTCCGCAGCGCTGAGTGCGCCGGTGCCCATGGCGTGATTATCCCCAAGCGGCGCAGCGTAGGTCTGACCGCCACCGTTGCCAAGGCCTCCGCCGGTGCCATTGAATACATGAAGGTAGCCCGGGTCACCAACATCAACAACGCCATCGCTGAACTGAAGGAAAAGGGCGTTTGGGTATTCGGCACTGCCGCCGAGGGTTCCATTCCCATGTACCAGGCAAACCTCACCGTTCCCACTGCCATTGTAATTGGCAACGAGGGAGACGGCATGAGCCAGCTGGTGCGCAAAAATTGCGATGTAATGCTGAATATTCCCATGAAGGGACATATCAGCTCCCTCAATGCGTCCGCAGCTGCCTCTATTCTGCTCTATGAAGCCCTGCGTCAGCGTCTGGGCTGATTGGGAGGGTGCTTATGGACAATGAAGAAAAGGAACTCGACTTTAACCTGGAGCTTGTGATGCAGCAGCTCCACGAGGCATCCACCCAGGATGACCCCGCCGGGAACACTGGCGAGATTGCCGATATTCTGAGCAACCTGGAGGATGCACCGGAGGAAGCCCCCTTTGCCGATGCAGACAGCGACATTGCCGCTCAGGCAAGCCAGCTGTTCTCTGAGGCCGCCGAGGATGTGCCTGCCGCCCCCGCCGATTTCGATACCACCGGCCCTCTGCCCGACCTCTCCCATGCCTTCCAGGCACAGGCGGATGCCGAAGCCAGTGAGCCTGCGGCGGAAGTCCCGGAGGAACCGCCCCTCCAGCCCGACCCCACGGTGCGCATGGATGCGCCCCCCCAGGAGCCGGAAGCCCCTGACGAGAGCGCGGATGCCATCCGCCTTGCCCACAACGACCGGCTTCGGGAGCTGAAACGCAAAATTGTCGCCGGTCCCGAAAAGCGGTACTACTCTCTCAGCGAGCAGGGCGTTGGCAAGCTGCAAGTTGCAATCATTCTCAACGTTATCATCCTTCTGCTGTGCGGCCTGGGCGTTTTTCTCGATGCCAAGGGCATGATTCCCGCCAGCCGCAATAAACTCATGGTGTATTCCCAGGTGCTGGGCATGATGGTTTCCGGTTTGCTGGGCATCGGACTGATTCTCGATGGCCTGGACGACCTGATTCACCTGCACTACAGCCTGAACACCACCTTAGCCGTCACCTTTGTCGCCTGTATGGCAGATGCCTGGTTCAGCCTGGACGAGCAGCGGGTTCCCTTCTGCTCCGCCTTTGTACTGGAAATGGCAGTGGCACTGCTGGCGCGCTACTATTCCCGCTCCACCGAAATGATGCAGCTGGACACCATGCGCAAGGCCAGCTCCCTGACAAGTCTTGTCAAAGAGCCTCAGTACTACGCCAAGCGCACCGGCATTCTGCGGGGACAGGGCGATGTGGAGGACTTTATGGACACCTACTCCAGTCCCTCCGCCCCCGCCCGCGTGCAGCAGGTGTATGCCTTTGTGGCGCTGCTGGGCTGCATCGGCATTGCAGCACTGACCTGGATGCTCCATGGTCCGAGCATGGCCATGAAGATTTTCTCCACCTCCCTGCTGGTCTCTGCCCCCGCCGGTTATTTCCTGGCGCTGGTAAGACCGGCGGCACTGCTGGAAAAGCGGCTGCATATGGTTGGTGCCGTCATCTGCGGCTGGCAGGGCGTGAAAAAGCTCTGCGGCAAGGCTGTGGTTCCCCTGAGGGAGAAGGATTTGTTCCCCCGCGGCTCCACCAAGCTCAACGGCATCAAGTTCTATTCCGATCGCCCCAGCGCCGAGGTGGTGTCCTATACCGCCTCTCTGATTTTTGAAGCAGGCGGCGGGCTGGTTCCCCTGATGCGGAATCTGCTGAATGGCCGGGGCGGCACGCAGTACCCGGTGGATGCTTTCCGTGACTACGGTCAGGGCAGCATCGGCGGCGAAATTGAGGGCGAGTCCGTCCTGATTGGCAGCTCCGAATTTTTGCAGTCCATGGGCGTGGATATTCCCCAGGGCACCATGGTAAACCAGGCACTGTATGTGGCCATTGATGGAGTGCTGTGCGCCGTGATTGCCATCTCCTATGCAAAGATGCGCTCTGCCTCCGCCGGTATCGTCTCCCTGTGCGGCTGCCGCAAGCTCCGCACGGTGCTGCTGGCCGGGGACTTTATGATGACCGACAGCCTGATTCGGGAGAAATTCTCCATCCGCACCAAACGCCTGATTTTCCCCTCTGCCGAGGAACGGGCAGAACTGTCCGCCAGACAGCCTGACCCCGAAGCCGATGTGCTGGCGCTGGTCACCCGGGATGACCTGATTTCCTCCGCCTATGCCATCACCGGTGCCATGAGCCTGCGCCGCTCCTGCATTGTTGGCTCCATCATCGGCATTTTGGGCGGCATCACCGGTCTTGTGATTATGCTGGCGCTGTCCTATCTGGGTTCCACCGAGCTATTAACCCCTGCACGGGTGCTGCTGTATCAGCTGGCATGGATGATTCCCAGTTTCCTGGCCACCGAGTGGACACGGGTTGTTTGAGATTCTTTTCCCCCACTGCGTCTTTTCAACGCAGTGGGGGCGTTTTTTCACCAAAACCCGGGCTGGATTTTTGTACGAATTGCACAGAAACACAAATGTCCGTAGTCTATTATACACAATTTCGCAACTTGACGAAAATAACCATTGAAATTCAGCTTCCGTTCGTGTATAATGTCACTATTCGGGTGTCTCAAGGCACACCGTCCCGAAAGGAGTTATGCAATCATGTACACTGTCAACGCCATTCGCAATGTCTGCCTGCTGGGTCACAGCGGAAGCGGCAAGTCCGCTCTGGCAGAGAGCTTACTTTACATGACCGGTGCCATTGACCGGATCGGCAAGAATGCCGACGGCAACACCGTTAGCGATTACGACCCCGAAGAAATTCGCCGTCATATTTCCATTTCCACCTCTGTGATTCCTCTGGAATATCACAACACCAAGATTAACCTGCTGGATACCCCCGGTGGTTTCGACTTCTCCGGTGCCGTTATGGAAGCCCTCCGCGCTGCCGATGCAGCCATTCTGGTTCTGTCCGCCAAAGACGGCATCACCGTTGGCTTTGAAAAGGCATGGAAATACTGCGAGGAGCGCAATATGCCCCGCTTTGTCTACATCTCCAAGGTAGACGAGGATAATTCCGATTACAACGCCACCTTCAACGCTCTGCGGGAGCGCTACGGCAATAAGATTGCCCCTGTCATCGTCCCCATCTGGAACGCCGCCAAGAAGGTTACCGGCATCATCGACGTGCTCAATAAGCGCGCCTATGAGATGCAGAACCTGAAGCGGGTGGAAATTGAGGTTCCTGAGGACAAGGTTTCCGTTATTGAGGAATTCAACGATGCCCTGAAGGAAGCCGTTGCCGAAACCGATGAGGCTCTGATGGATCGCTTCTTTGAAGGCGACGACTTTACCTACCGCGAAATGATGACCGGCCTGCACCGCGGCGTGTCCGACCTGAGTCTGTTCCCCGTGCTGTGCGGCTCCGGCGTTACCTGCCTGGGCAGCCTGATGCTGATGGATCACATCATTGAGCTGCTGCCCAACCCCGTGGAAGGCAACTATCACAAGGCCACCACCGCTGACGGCAAGGTGGAGGAGTTTGTGGTCTCCCCCGGCGGTGTTCCCTCTGCCTTCGTGTGGAAAACCGTTTCCGACCAGTTCGGTAAGTTCTCCTTTGTGAAGGTGCTCTCCGGTGAAATCAATGCCGACACCACCCTTGTAAACTCCCGCACCGGCGAAACCGAGAAACTGGGTCGCCTGTATACCATGTGCGGCAAGAAGAACACCGAGGTCAAGGCTCTGACCTGCGGCGACATCGGTGCCATCGGCAAGATGGACAAGGTGAAAACCGGCGATACCCTGTGCGACCCCAGAAAGGTGGTCAGCCTGAAGCAGATTCCCTATCCCGCTCCCTGCTACTCCATGGCCATTGCCCCCAAGGTGCGTGGTCAGGAAGAGAAAGTGGGCACCGGCCTGAACCGGCTGAACGAGGAAGATCCTTCCTTCTCCACCTACATGAACCCCGAAACCAAGCAGCTGATTCTCTCCGGCACCGGCGACCAGCAGTTGGATGTGCTGGTTTCCAAGCTGAAATCCCGCTTTGGCGTGGATGCTGTTCTCAGCCCCGCCAAGGTTGCCTACCGGGAGCGCATCAAGAAAACGGTGGAGGCTCATGGCCGCCACAAGAAGCAAACCGGCGGCAGCGGTCAGTTCGGTGACGTGTGGATTCGCTTTGAGCCCCAGGACGAGCAGGACGATATGATTTTCGCAGAGGAAGTCTTTGGCGGCTCCGTGCCCAAGAATTTCTATCCCGCCGTTGAAAAGGGCATCCAGGAAGCCGTTCAGAAGGGTCCCCTGGCTGGTTATCCCATGGTGGGCTTGAAGGCTGTGCTGTACGATGGCTCCTACCATCCCGTTGACTCCAACGAAATGGCATTCAAGATGGCCGCCATTCTGGCCTTCAAGGAGGCCATGCCCAACGCCATGCCCACATTGCTGGAGCCGATTGGCGCACTGGCAGTCACCATCCCCGACAGCTACATGGGCGATGTGATTGGCGACCTGAATAAGCGCCGTGGCCGCGTGATGGGTATGAATCCCACCGGTGATGGCAACACTGTGGTGGAAGCTGAGGTTCCCATGGCCGAGATGGGCAGCTATGCCATCGACCTGCGCGCCATGACCCAGGCTCGTGGCTCCTTCACCCTGAAGTTCGACCGCTACGAGGAAGTGCCCAAGGCCAACCAGGCAAAGATCATTGCCGATGCCAGGGCCGCTGATGGTTAAGCAAAACATCTGATAAAACCCGCTCCCAGAAAAGGCGGGTGTCCGTAACACAGTAATTCTATGAATTATCTGTTACGGTATCTGTCTTGCAGGGTTGGTAACACGAAAATAGGCGATACCTAGTCTTTTCGACTGGGTATCGCTTATTTTTTTATGAAATGAAATGTGTATCTCGATGCGTATATTTTAGATTTCACATCGTTGTTTGAAATGCCACTGAGTTTTTGATAGAGATTACTCAAAAGGGTATTCTGATACAGGCTTCATGGTGATCTCAAGGTGTTCATAGGAAGCGATAATGGATATTGCTTCTTTTTCTGAGATAGGCTCCAATGTAATATCCTGTCCAGTCAAATCCGGGCTGCGAAACCACGGATTATCAGGACTTTTATCCACATCGTAGCGCAAATACTCGATTAACTCAGCCTGATCGCCTTTCAACTGATAATAGCGATATGTTTTATTAACCGGACCATAGTGCTGGACTGCTTCAATAATACCATTCTGGCACGGGGCGATACTGCCATCACTCACCATTCTGTAAGGACGAACCCCACCATCAACCATGGTATAGATTGTAACGCGTCCGTCTTCGCTCCAAATCAGTTCATCTATGCCATCATCATTCAGATCCTGAATATTATATTTCCAACGGGGCCACTGTTCTTCTGGAGAAGTTAAGCGCAATAGGATTTTCTCTTCGTAATTGTTGAATTCCTCAACATAGTTTCCATTTTCTTCAGAGAACTGTACTTTCTCATTCAGGGGATATTCTGTCAGAGGCAGGAAGGTGATCGGTACTCGTACGAAGGAGTTCATAATGCTTTCAAATTCTTCCTTCGTGATAACCTCGTACTTGTTCCAAGACTCCATATCACCCTTTTGGTATTCTCCCTCTGGATGACCGGGAACATATTTCAAGTTTGCAACACCATTCGTAGTCCCGTTATCGGCATGGGTAAAGAAATAATTGGTGCCCCAGGGTACCAGAACATAACCGACTGTCTGATTCTCGCAAGGGAATAGAATCGCAGCCGCATCGGCAAACTGCTCTGTTTCTCCATCTACTTCCCAGTAAATTGCTAAGCAGTAGCCATCACGACCAATCAGCAGATCGTCCACACCATTTCCATCAATGTCATAAAAAGCAAACCCTAAATCATTTACTTCTTCGTAGGTTCTACCTTCGAGGGCTTGCCGAACCCATGCAGAGAAATCTCCTTTCTTCAAGGAATCTTTCCACTGGGCTTCCATTTTGAGCCATTCCTGATGTTCTAACGCATCTAATCTCTGAATTTCATTTTTCGCAGATTGCCACTCGTCTGGCGAAAGTGTATGAGGAACAATGGAGAAATCAAATAGGTCTGCAACCATTTCCATGGTTTCTTTTGTCATAGTAAAGATACCCACATGGGGGTCAAAATGTACGCAGAATGTGCCGTTTTTGCGCTCTGCTATGATCAATGCATCATCTTCACCCAACGCCAAAAGTGCGGTTTCTCCATCGGGCATTGTATATATCCACTCTTGGAAGCTATCTAGATTTTCAACGCAAATATAATAATATTTGAAATATCCTTTTTGGTAATACTGGAAGTCAGCGTGGATGGTGTAAGGCCACTTCAACAGTTCGTTGTCTGGTTCAATATCTACGATGATATCAAAGGTTCCCTCCGGGTGGAAAATACCACCTTGATACTTTATTTCAGCATAAGGTTTGGACTTACAAACACCGGGAAGATGCAAGGATTCCAGCAGAACATATCCTTGATTATAGCTTACATCAATACCATCGCTTAGTATTTTCAAGCCGTATTTTTGTGCAATCTCCTGCATTTTTTCTGTATTGGTTATATTATCTCCACCCGTGGAGTCGATATAGTCCCTGAATTCCTTCACCGCTTGTTGATTTGGACTGTCGGAATAACCTTGTACAGATAGAACTTCAAAAGTTTTCTCTTTTGCCCCAATAACTTCCCAGTTGGGACCATAGTGTTCTGGCTTTGTTACAGAGTACTCACCGATCTTCATATCATGCAAGCTCAACACGTAAACGACAGCACAGCCCACCAAAAGTAGCGTCAGCGCAATCACAGCGGCAATCAACCATATCTTCCGTGTGGATAGACGCTTGATCTGCGCTTTCTGCTTACCCTGACGGAATTCCTCCGCACTGATCACATAGGAATCCTTTACGCTTCCAAAGCCAACCAGCAAATCCATTGCTTTCATACATATCCCTCCTCGCTGAGCTTCTTCCGCAGTTTCCCACGCAGCCGATGGAGCATGGATGTCACCTTGCTCTGACTGAAACCGGAAACCTCAGAAATGGTCTGAATGGAATCCAGATACCAGTACCGGCACAGAAACACATTCCGTTCTGTCTCCGGCAGGGAAGACAGGAACGCATTCAGAACCCGTGTCAATTCCTTTTTCACCAGTTCGGTTTCCACATTGTGGGTGTCCACGCATTCTTCCAATTCATCCAGTGCGAGAACGATCTCCCCGCCGCCCCGCTTTTTTGCGCTGAGCTTGCGCCAGCGGTCAATGGAAATGTGCCGGGTCATTTTGGCAAGAAAAGCGTTCAGAAAGTTGGGACGCCGGGGCGGAATCGTATTCCACGCCGCCAGATATGTATCGCTGACGCTTTCTTCAGAATCCTCCCGGTTGGAGAGAATGTTGTAGGCGATACTGTAGCAGTACCCGCCGTACTTTTTGTCTGTTTCTTCAATGGCCTGTTCAGACCGCTCGAAGAACAAGGCAATGATACCCTGATCCTCCAAGGAATCACCTCCAGTGTTTTTTCGTTTCACTTATATAGGCGTAAAAAGGGAGGAAGATATTGCATGGGATTTGAAAAAAATTTTGTGAGCGTATTTTACCACCGAAGCGCAGGTTCTTCAAGCATGCTTCACCACAGAAGATCGGCAGTCAAGAGGAACGGGACACCTGAAGTCCCTTAGGATACTAAGGGCGCACTTCTATACGGGTATTCCCCGTATGTGCGCTCTGCGAGACCGAACAGCCCGGACACCGGAATATCCGGGCTGTCAACAAAGCGAAGGGCAAACGGGGTGTTCCGCTGACCACCAATATTCCCTATGTGGGCATTGAGGAGCTTGACCCCTATGCCCTGAGAGAACTGGTGAAGGCAATCTATGTGGATGCTCCGGTGAAAGTCAACGGCAAGCGCACCCAGCACATCCACATCCAGTATGACGGTATTGGATTCATCCCTCTGGACGAACTTCTGAAAGAAGAAACGGCGTGACCGAAGCCACGCCGTCCCTCGAAAACCAACGGTTTTCAGATTTTTGAATTTAACTGTCTTACGAACACCCCGCTAATGGGGGCGGGTTTTTTACCCCACCCGTCCGGTAACCGGCGTGTCGGCACAGCGTTCCCCGCGTCTTTCCGTCACATAAAATTAAGAGTTTTTTAAGTTGCAAAACCTGCATCTATGGATTATAATGGGTGTAAATTGATTATTGTGTCGTGAGAGACCGGTTTTTTACGAAACCGACCGCCATTGGACATAAGGAGGATTCAATATGTTCTACAAGAAGAATTCTGCATTGATCGCCGGGACGCTGGCGCTCTGCCTCAGTGCTTCCCTGCTCACCGGCTGCGGCAATCAGGCCGCCGCCCCCACCGATGCCCCCGCAGTAACAGAAGCTCCCGCCGCCGAAACCGTTGCCCCCACCGCTGCTGTGTCCACCGGTAATCTGGCACAGGTGGAAACCGAAGGAAGTCTGGCTTCCTGGGAGCTGAATGCCGCTGTTTGGAGCAGCAGCAATGGCGCAACCGTATCCTTCACCGGCATTCCCAGAGCCTACGAAAAGGGGCAGTCCGCCTCCTTCGTTGTCCGTCTGGAGGGCAAGGAAGTGGAAAACGTTGCCTGCAACTGGGACGGCCAGTATTACACTGCCTCTGCTGACCTGGAGGCCGCTGACGGCTACGAATATGAATGCGTCATCTTCCCGCCCCAGGGTGTTGGCGAGCACTATACCCTCAGCGATGCCTATGATTCCCTGGTGTACATGAAGCGCGCCCTGGATGCCTACTGCAACCTCTACATCTCCGACTTCAAGGAGGAGGGCGGCAAATTTGTAGTCACCGCCGGGTGGGCCAGCGTCCAGCTGCCTCAGCTGTCCAACACGCCGGTCAGCTTCCAGAAGGCACAGCTGCAATTCATGCTCAACGGCGAAACCATCGAAACCAAGGACATTGACCTCCCCAAAGGCGAGGGCGAGGGCAGCTACGAGACCAGCCTTTCCGACATCAGCTTTACCATCCCCAAAATGGACGACGACTACCAGCTGGATTTGATGCTGACCGTCACCCTGACCGATGGGACGGAGCTGTCCTCTGCCGGCGGCAGCTGGTTCTATAACAACGGTGAGCTGAAAATGGCTGCCGGTTAATCCCCGTTTTTTCCCGGCACGCTGATTTTTCAGTGTGCCGGTTTTTCGTGTGCAGACCCCTGCGGTAAAATCAATTCCACAACAATCCGCTTTCTTTTCTTTTCGCCGGAAAATCACGGCTTGCCTGTGTTTCACGAAGAATCCCTCCTTACAAGGGTGCCTATTTCCTGTCAATGTATTTTTTTCACAAATTTCGTTCGCTCCTGTTCCTTTTTATGTGAATACTATAAAAACCGAAAAAAAAGAAAGTTTTGGGATTGATTTTGGCAGCGCTTTGGCATACAATAAGAGCTGTACGGAATTTGTACACACAGAAACTGCAATTACAGACAGAAGGTGGGATTTTATGCTGAATATTGTTCTTGTTGAGCCTGAAATTCCCCAGAACTGCGGCAACATTGCCAGAACCTGTGCCGCTACCGGAAGTCGGCTCCATCTGATTCGCCCTTTGGGATTCGACATCTCCGAAAAGGCGGTCAAGCGGGCAGGACTGGACTACTGGCATCTGGTTGAAGTTTTCGATTACGACAGCCTTGACGATTTCTTTGCACGAAACAATGTAACAGAAATGTGGTGCCTGTCCACCAAAGCCCCCCGGAGCTACACGGAGGCAGAATTCCATGACGGCTGCTACCTGTTCTTCGGCAAAGAAACCAAGGGGCTCCCCGAGGATTTTCTGGCTGCCCATTACAATTGCTGTGTTCGGATTCCCATGTGCTCCGAAGCCAGGAGCCTGAATCTGAGCAACGCCGTTGCCATCACCACCTATGAGGCACTGCGTCAGCTCTCTTTTCCCAACCTAAAGGATTATGGCAAAATGAGGGGATAACCCCCCACAAAAATCTGAATGGAGGAACTTACTATGAATTACAACAAGAAGTCCATCGAGGATATCGACGTCACCGGCAAGCGGGTGCTGTGCCGCTGCGACTTCAACGTCCCCACCAAGAACGGCAAAATCACATCCGACAAGCGTATTGTCGCTGCCATGCCCACCATCAAGTACCTGGTAGACCACAATGCCAAGGTCATCCTGTGCTCCCACATGGGCAAGCCCAAGGGTGAGTGGAAGCCCGAGCTGAGCCTTCAGGTGGTTGCAGACCGCATCTCCGAGCTGCTGGGCAAGCCCGTCATCATGGCCAAGGATGTGGCCGGTGAAGACGCTCATGCCAAGGCTGCCGCTTTGAAAGACGGCGAAGTGATGCTGCTGGAGAACACCCGTTTTGAGAAGGGCGAGACCAAGAACGATCCCGAGCTGAGCAAGGCTCTGGCTTCCATGGCTGACATTTTTGTCAATGATGCTTTCGGCACTGCTCACCGTGCCCACTCCTCCACCGCCGGTGTGGCTGACTACCTGCCCGCCGTCTGCGGCTACCTGGTTCAGAAGGAAGTTTCCATCATGGGCAAGGCTCTGGCGAACCCCGAGCGTCCCTTCGTTGCCATTCTGGGCGGCGCAAAGGTCTCCGACAAGCTGAATGTCATCAATAACCTGCTGGAAAAGGTGGACACCCTGATCATCGGCGGCGGTATGGCCTTCACCTTCCTGGCTGCCAAAGGCTACGACATCGGCAAGTCCCTGGTGGACAACGAGAAGATTGACTACTGCAAGGAAATGATGGCCAAGGCCGAGGCAAAGGGCGTGAAGCTGCTGCTGCCTGTTGACGCTGTGGTTGCTGCCTCCTTCCCCGACCCCATCGACGGTGAGATCGCCGTTGAGACCGTGGCTGCCGATGCAATTCCCGCTGACAAGATGGGTCTGGACATCGGTGTCAAGAGCCAGGCTCTGTTCGCTGAGGCTGTGAAGTCCGCCAAGACCGTTGTTTGGAACGGCCCCATGGGTGTGTTCGAGAACCCCACGCTGGCAAAGGGCACCATCGCTGTGGCTCAGGCTCTGGCCGACAGCAGCGCCGTGACCATCGTTGGCGGCGGCGACTCCGCAGCAGCCTGCGAGCAGCTGGGCTTTGCTGACAAGATTACCCACATTTCCACTGGCGGCGGCGCTTCTCTGGAGTTCCTGGAAGGTCTGGAGCTGCCCGGCATTGCTTGCCTCCAGGACAAGTAATCCATAACCCCTCAATTTCCCCGGGGGAGCCTACCTTCCCCGGGAAAAATCTGCAAATCGCGTCAACTATTACCATTTTAATGGTATAAGATAGAGGAGAATTTCAAATGAACAGAAAATACCGCAAAACTGTCATCGCCGGCAACTGGAAGATGAACAAGACCCCCTCCGAGACCAAAGAGTTCATGTCCAAGCTGAAGACCATCATGCCCAAGGGCCGTTGGTGCGATGTTGCCCTGTGCGTTCCCGCTGTGTGCATCCCCGCTGCCGTCCGCGCCATGCGTGAGACCCGGGTGGGCATCGGCGCTGAGAACTGCAACGCCAAGGCTTCCGGCGCTTACACCGGCGAGATTGCCACCAATATGCTGGTGGATGCCGGCTGCAAGTATGTGATTATCGGTCACTCCGAGCGCCGCGCCATGGGTGAGACCGATGCCGATGTCAATGCCAAGGTTCTGGCAGCTCTGGAAGCCGGTCTGGTGCCCATCATGTGCTGCGGCGAGACCCTGGAGCAGCGGGAAGCCGGCATTACCGAGGAATGGATTGCCATGCAGATCAAGCTGGGTCTGAACGGTGTTTCCGAGGAGAAGATCCGCAAGGTCATCATTGCCTACGAGCCCATCTGGGCCATCGGCACCGGCCGTACCGCTACTCCCGAGCAGGCTGAGGAAGTCTGCGAGAACATCCGTGCTGTGGTGCGCAAGCTGTATTCTTCCAAGAATGCCCGTGCCATCTCCATCCTGTACGGCGGCTCCATGAACGAGAAGAACGCCTTCGAGCTGCTGGCTCAGCCCGACATCGACGGCGGCCTGATCGGCGGCGCTTCCCTGGTGCCCGAGAAGTTCGTGCAGATCATCGAAGCTGCAAACCAGCCCACCGCCTAATTTCATTTTGCAACCATTTCAGCGCAGTTGTCCGATTGGCAACTGCGCTGATTGAACATTATAAGGAATACACATATGGAAACACTTCTTCTTTCTGCCGCTGCCCCGGAAACCCCGCAGATTGCGGCAGACATCATCAAAAAAGGCGGTCTGGTGGCAATCCCCACAGAAACCGTCTACGGCCTGGGTGCCAACGGACTGGACGAGCAGGCGGTTACTAAAATTTTTGAAGCCAAGGGTCGTCCCCAGGACAATCCCCTGATTCTCCATGTGGCAGAGCCGGTGGAAATGGAAAAATTCTGCCACCATATCCCCAAAAGTGCCTATCTGCTGGCGGAAAAATTCTGGCCCGGTCCGCTGACCATGGTGCTGCCCGCCCGGGACATTGTCCCCCGCCGCACCACCGCCGGACTGGATACCGTCGCCGTCCGCTGCCCGGACAATGATACCACCCGTCAGATTATCCGGCTTTCCGGCGTACCCATTGCAGCTCCCTCCGCCAACATCTCCGGCAAGCCCTCCACCACCACAGCCCAGCACGTTTTACACGACCACAACGGCAAAATTGATGCCATTGTAGACGGCGGCCCCTGCCGGGTGGGGGAGGAGTCTACCATCGTGGACCTCACCGGGCCGGCGCCCCAGATCCTCCGGGAGGGGGGCATCCCCGGTCAGGAACTCCTGGACTTTTTGAAAGGACTGGGGTAAGCCATGAAAGTCATTGGAATCACAGGCCCCACCGGCGCGGGAAAGACCACCGCGCTGAACGCCCTGCGAAGCTTAGGAGGGCAGATCATTGACGCCGATGCCGTGTACCACGATCTGACCCGGTCCTCTCCCGCCCTGCGGGCGGAGCTGGAGGCCCGGTTTGGCCCGGTGTACAACGGGGAAACCCTGGACCGGAAGAAGCTGGGCGCGGTGGTCTTTCAGGACCAGAAGGCCCTGGCGGACCTGAACGCCATCACCCATAAATATGTGGCCCAGGAAACCGCCCGCCGCATTGCGGCGACGCAGGAGGCCGGGTTTGCGGGCTACGAGGCGGGCAACATCGCCCACCTGCGGATGTGCCGGGGCCTGCCGCTCTCCGGCGGTTTCGGCCTGAATGTGACCAACCAGCTGTCGGCTCAGTTCTATGCCGACCACGGCCTGAACGCCATCCTCATCCTGCCGGAGGTCAAGGACAGCGACATCGCGTCCATTGCCCCGGCGCAGAACGGCCAGCCGGTGCCCACGGGCGTGATCGTCTACGGCCACATGCCGCTGATGGTCACCCGTGCCTGCCCGCTGCAAAATATCCACGATTGCGCCCACTGCGACAAGACCGGCCTGCTGACCGACCGCAAGGCCAAAAAGTTCCCGGTGCGCTGCGGCATGGGGGTGCGTACTATTTATAATCCGGTGCCCATCTACATGGGCGACAAGCCCGGTGCCCTGACAGTGGACTACGGCGTGGCCTATTTCACGCTGGAGACCCGCGAGGAAGCCGCCGCCATTCTGGACAGCATCCGCCAGCATGCCCCGTTCGAGGGCGAGTTCACCCGCGGGCTGTATTTCAAAGGAACGAATTGAGGTATAACATGGAACCCATCACGGTAAACTATAAAGTATTGGATGCGCGGGCGAAGGTGCCCGCCTACGCGACGCCGGGCGCGGCCGCAGCCGACCTGTGCGCGGTGCTGGACGAACCCCTGACCGTGGCCCCCATGCAGCGGGTGCTGGTGCCTACCGGCCTTGCCATTGAGCTGCCCGGCGCTCACTGCGTGGCGCTGGTCTATGCCCGGAGCGGCCTGTCCATTAAGCACGGCCTGTGCATGGCCAACGGCGTCGGTGTCGTGGACAGCGATTATCGCGGGGAACTGAAGGTGCCCATGGTCAATCTGGGCGGCGAGGCCTACACCATCCAGCCCGGTGAGCGGGTGGCGCAGCTCTGCATCGCGCCGGTGTACACCGCAGCCTTTGCACAGGTGGAGGAGCTGGGCGGCACCCAGCGCGGCGAGGGCGGCTTCGGCTCGACGGGAAAATAAAATGAAACAACTGATTTTGGCCTCCGGCAGCCCCCGGCGCAGAGAGCTGCTGAGCCTGTACACCACCGATTTTACCGTCTGCGCCAGCGATTTTGACGAGAGTGCCGTGACCGCCGACACCCCTGCCGAGCTGGTGGAAATGCTGGCACGGGGCAAGTGCCGGGCTGTCTCGGCCCAGCACCCCGGCGCGGTGGTCATCGGCTGCGACACCGTCGTGGACGTGAAAGGGGAAGTGTTCGGCAAGCCCCACAGCGTGGAGGACGCCAGACGGATGCTGCGGGCCCTTTCCGGTGCGGTGCACGAGGTCCACACCGGTGTCTGCATCTCGGACGGCACCCGCACCGAGAGCTTCGTGGACACCTGCCGCGTGAAGTTCTTCCCCATCTCCGAAGCGGAGATCGAGCGCTATGCCGCCACCGAAGAACCCTACGACAAGGCCGGTGCCTATGCCATCCAGGGCCGCGCGGCCCTCTGGCTGGACCGCATCGAGGGCGACTATTACACCATCATGGGGCTGCCCGTCAGCCGCACCATCCGGCTTCTGGAGCGATTTTGAGCGGCCTGGCGCGGAGATTTATGAAAAAATCCGGAAAAACCTGTAAAAACGCTTGAGAAAACTTCTGCTTGCGGCTATAATATAGTCGTGTTATTCTGCGATCGGCGGCAGACTGGTTTGCGCCGCCCTGCGTTTTGGATAGACCGGAAATACGAAGGAGAGCTTCATTATGAGTTTGTTTTCAAAAGACGTTGGCATTGATCTGGGTACAGCCAACACCCTGGTTTACATGAAGGGAAAGGGCATCATCATGCGCGAGCCGTCCGTTGTGGCGGTGGACACCAAGACCGATGAGGTCCGCTGCGTGGGCACCGAGGCAAAGGCCGTCATCGGCCGCACCCCCGGCAGCATCGTGGCCGTCCGCCCCCTGAAGGACGGCGTTATTGCGGACTTTGACATCACGGCCAATCTGCTGGAGAACTTCCTGAAGAAGGCCTGCGGCAACAGCATGTTCTCCCGCCCCCGCGTGGTCATCTGCATTCCCTCCGGCGTGACCGAGGTGGAGCGCCGCGCCGTGCGGGAAGCTACCCTGAAGGCTGGTGCCCGTCAGGTGTCGGTGATCGAGGAGCCCATGGCCGCTGCCATCGGTGCGGGCCTGCCCATCAGCGAGCCCA